>NZ_KV789238.1:0-117606 GCF_001807505.1 Corynebacterium sp. HMSC08D02
TAACCACGAACCAACAAACAACACAAATCGCCTGGGAGGGACCGGTTTTTAAGCGTTCTAATCGTTTGCTCGTTGCACCTTCGCACCGAGTTCATTGAGCTGCTCCACAAATCGCGGGTAACCACGGTCAATGTGGTAGACATCGTGCACCGTGGTCTGCCCTTCCGCGACAAGGCCAGCAAGGACAAGGCCAGCTCCGGCGCGAATGTCGGAGCTCCACACATCCGTGGAGGAGAGCGTCGAAACACCACGAAGAGCCACATGGTGGCCATCGATGTTGGCGTCAGCGCCGAGGCGCATCATTTCGTCGACAAATCGGAAGCGCGCTTCGAAAACGTTCTCCGTAATGACTGAAACGCCGTCGGCTACCGCGGAAAGTGCAATCGCCATCGGTTGCAGGTCTGTCGGGAAGCCGGGGAACGGCAGCGTCTGGTAGTCGACAGCCTTTGGACGCTGGTTCATGCGTACGCGGAAACCGTTGTCGTAAGTCTCCACTTGCGCGCCAGCCAGCTTGATCTTCTGCAAAGGAAGGTGCAGGTGACCAGGGGCGATGCCGGATACCGTGATATCGCCCTGAGTAATTGCAGCTGCGTAAGCCCAGGTTCCGGCAACAATCCGGTCGCCAACCACGGTGTGTTGCGTCGGCTCCAGCTTTTGGACGCCATCGATAACAATTGTCGACGTTCCCGCACCCTCGATCTTCGCCCCCATGGCCCGGAGCATGTCGCAAAGGTCGACGATCTCCGGTTCACGTGCCGCGTTGGAGAGAGTAGTACGCCCCTCAGCAAGTACTGCCGCGGTAATGATGTTCTCGGTCGCACCAACCGAGGGGAAATCGAGCGCGATGTCCGCGCCGTGCAGCTGCTGGGCGCGGGCAACAACGGCTCCGTGCTCAATGTGTGTCGTCGCCCCGAGCTTCTCAAGGCCAGACTGGTGCATATCTAGAGGTCGGGACCCAATCGCGTCGCCACCAGGAAGGGCAACATACGCCTCGCCGCAGCGGGCGACAAGCGGGCCAAGCACCGCAACGGAGGCGCGGAATTGCCGGACGGCTTCGAAGTCGGCGTGGGGAGAAACCTCGGCAGGAGCGTGGATGGTGACCACGGTGCCGTCGATATCTACGGAGCAGCCGAGTCCGACGAGGACGTCCCGCATGAGGGGGACGTCGAGAATTTCGGGGCAGTTAAATAGCGTTGTTGTACCTTCGGCGAGCAGCGCTGCCGCCATGAGCTTCAACACGCTGTTCTTGGCGCCGTCTACCTTTACGACGCCTTCAAGCCGGGTACCGCCAGAGACTAAAAATCGTTCTTTCACGGAACCCAGCGTACCCAACAACGGTTACGGCAACGCCCCGATGCGACGAGCTGCGTTAACGGCCTCGTAGCGGGTGTGTGCCCCAAGCTTGCGCATCACGCTGCGGAGGTAGGACTTCACCGTCTCGGCACCGATACCCATCTCGGCCGCGGCTTCAACATTGGTATGGCCGAGCGCAACACAGGAAAGAACGTCGAGTTCACGGGCAGAAAGCTTCGTCGTCTGCTTCACGCGCACCGGGGAAACCATCTGGTCACACAGTTGCTCGATTTCCTTGCGAAGATTCTCATCGCCCACACGATTTGCCAGCATGCGCAGCTTCGAGTGCGTGGAGCGAACCTGCTCCCACTCCGCACTGTTCATAACGCGACCCGTCTTCTGTCCGGCGCGCGCGCCGTCGCCCTGCCTCAGGGCGGTATTGACCGCGAGGTCCTGCTCGAGACAGCGAGCCGTCATAGCAACCTCTTCAATCACCTTGTCGCCCAAACGCACCGGCGAGTGCACACCCACGTAAAGGACGCCACGGATCTCGCGCTGGGTAATTACCGGGACTGCAACGATGGAGTGCAGGCCTTCGTCTTGAATCTGCTTGTCGTACTCGTGGGAGATGACATTCGCGCGTGTGTAGTCGGAAATACCCACCGCGCGGCGCGTAGCGACGACCCTTCCACCTACACCGGCACCTGACTCAATGACAAGCTCCTGCAGAGCTGGAGTGCGTAGTCCGATCCATTGCGTGATCTGCAAACGGTTATCTGCCAGAAGGGTGCCATACATGGCTACGGGGATACCGGTTGCGGTTTTCAGCGTGGTCAACGCTGCCCGGATGGCGTCGTCGTCTTCCTTAAGGCACTGTGCGTCGGTCAATGATCTCTCGCTTTCCACCCGTTCGAGTGTCCCCTGTTTAGGGACACTGCTTGTCGAACTTGACTCAAAGCCCTTTCATCATAACGCGTTTTCGGGGGTAGCCAAACTTTGCACTTGCCACACATTCACAGAAACACAACCCCGGAAGTAGGTGAACAAATCGGTCTATTTGACAAAGACTAGCTGGTTCATGTCGCGAGTGTATAATCGCGCAACAAGAACGCAACGTAAGCGAAACATACAGGTAAAGGAGTTATTTTCATGGCAAAGATCGCAAAGTCAGTATTGGACCTCATCGGCAATACGCCGCTCGTAGAGCTCAACGGCATCGCTGACGGGCTCAAGGCACGCGTCCTAGCAAAACTTGAGTTTTACAACCCGGCAAATTCCGTCAAGGACCGTATTGGTGACGCTATCGTCCGCGCGGCGGAAGCCTCCGGCGAACTGAAGCCAGGCGGCACCATCGTGGAAGCGACATCGGGCAACACCGGCATCGCACTCGCGCTCACCGGCGCTGCGAAGGGCTACAAAGTCATCCTGACCATGCCGGAGACAATGTCGCAGGAGCGTCGCGTGGTCCTTCGCGCGTACGGGGCAGAGATCGTATTGACGCCAGGCGCGGCAGGCATGAAGGGGGCCGTCGATAAGGCGAACGAGATCGTCGAGACGACGGAAAACGCAATCCTGGCCAGCCAGTTCGAAAATGAAGCCAACCCGCAGGTCCACTACGAGACCACCGGCCCCGAGATTTGGAACGACACTGATGGGGAGGTCGACATTGTGGTTGCCGGTGTCGGCACAGGTGGCACGATCTCTGGCTCCGCGAAGTACCTCAAAGAGCAGAAGGAATCCGTCAAGGCCGTCGCAGTCGAGCCAGCTGCTTCCCCACTGCTGTCCACCGGCGAGGCAGGCCCGCACAAGATTCAGGGCCTCGGTGCGAACTTCATCCCTGGCACGTTCGACCGCAACGTTATCGACGAGATTATTACAGTCTCAAACGAAGACGCCGTCGCCACCTCACGCGAACTTGCGCTGAAGGACGGTGTCCTCGGCGGCATCTCGGCGGGCGCAAACCTCAAGGCGGCGCTCGAACTCGCCGCCCGCGACGAGAACGAAGGCAAAACGATCGTCGTGATCATTCCGGACTTCGGCGAGCGCTACGTCTCCACCGTGCTCTACGAAGACATCCGCGACTAGACCAAACGGGCACGACGCCACCCCGCGGGTGGTCGTTGATAGGATCGCCACATGATCAAAACGGCCATCCGCGTGATTCAAATGATCCGCGAGGACCTTGCCAACGCGAGGGACCACGACCCGGCGGCGCGAGGCGACCTCGAGAACGCCATCGTCTACTCAGGGCTCCACGCCATTTGGACTCACCGCGTGTGCCACTGGATGTGGCAACGCAACCTGAAAGGGCCCGCGCGTGTGCTCGCCCAGGCCAACCGCTTCTTCACTGGCATCGAAATCCACCCAGGCGCCACCATCGGCCGACGCTTCTTCATCGACCACGGCATGGGCATCGTCATCGGTGAGACCACCGAAATCGGCGACGGCGTCATGCTCTACCACGGCGTAACGCTCGGCGGACAGGTGCTTACACAGACGAAGCGCCACCCCACCATCGGCAACAACGTCACCATCGGTGCCGGGGCGAAGGTCCTCGGCCCCATCACAATCGGAGACAACACAGCGGTTGGGGCGAATGCCGTCGTCACAAAGTCCATCCCTGCGAACTCCATCGCCGTCGGCATTCCTGCCAAGGTCAGGGAGCGCCAAGAGTGCGAAACAAAGCACCTCGTCGACCCCGACAAGTACTTCGACCCGGGCAGCTACGTCATCTAATCCACGCTACTTGACGAGGTCCGCGTACTCCGGGTTCTGCGCAATGTAGCGCGCCACAGCGGGGCACGTCGGAATAACGTTGAGACCCTCGGAGCGGGCGTCGTCAAGCGCGTACCGCATCAGCGGGCCCGAAAGGCCCTGCCCACGGAACTTCGGATCCACGAAGGTATGTGGCAACTCCCGCGCACCGTCGACGTCAGCGTACGTGGCAAACCCGGCCAATTGCCCGTCGACAAATATCTCGTAGCGGGACTCCTGGTCATTCCTCTTCAGCTCGGGCTGTACTGCGTCGTGCTCCGACAAATCAACGCTCCAATCCTCGGGGACAGAAACACAAAACCCCTCCACCGCAGTGAAGGGGTTGGAGTGTGGCCAGAGCCAGGATCGAACTGGCGACCCCACACTTTTCAGGCGTGTGCTCTACCGACTGAGCTATCTGGCCAGAACAACACAAGTGCTGTTCGCGACCCTGACGGGACTTGAACCCGCGACCTCCGCCGTGACAGGGCGGCGCGCTAACCAACTGCGCCACAGGGCCTTATTCAGTTTCGTACTCACGGCCGCTACACGGTCGCTTGCACGAGTTGATACTTTACACAGAGCTCTCGAACACAAGCAAATCGCCAGCACAAACCATATTTTTCGACGCCACTTCACCTCTTCATGTAGGCAGGTTGGACAAAATAAAAAGAGCCGGAACGTTTCCGTTCCGACTCTTCAAACATGGCGACCCTGACGGGACTTGAACCCGCGACCTCCGCCGTGACAGGGCGGCGCGCTAACCAACTGCGCCACAGGGCCATATGTTTTTGTGTTTCAACCTTGCGGCTGAAGTACCCCCAACGGGATTCGAACCCGTGTTGCCGCCGTGAAAGGGCGGAGTCCTAGGCCTCTAGACGATGGGGGCCCGCTGCGTTAACAGCTCGACCATCATAAGCCGATGCAGAATAACATCACAAATCACCAGTACATAGCAAGTTTTCAAGGGTGATTCGTTAGCCAAAATTTGCAAAGTGTAGTAACAGGATTGTAGTAATCCTCGAAACGGGAGTGCGGACAAGAGTTACTACAATCCTGTTACTACACTTTGAGCTTCGCGCCGACTCAAGCCACTCTGCATCCAACAAAAAGCGCCACCGACCGAAGTCGCGTGGCGCTGAATGTGGGCCCTGCGGGGATCGAACCCGCGACCTGCGGATTAAAAGTCCGTAGCTCTACCAACTGAGCTAAAGGCCCGTGCGCAACAACTTAGCACAACTCAGGGGTGGGCCGAAATCGTAAACCCACCCCGAAATGACCCTTCAGGACGCTACCCCCATATATGGTCATACTCCCTGGAAGTTAGGGGTTTTCGGTGCCTGCTACGGTAAATATATGACCATAACCTTTATTGGTTGTTTACGTTGAAGGAGTCACAATGCCGCTAGATTTAGTCGATCTGTCAAGGTGGCAGTTCGGCATTACGACGGTCTATCACTACCTTTTCGTCCCACTGACCATGGGACTCGCGCCGATGGTTGCGATCATGCAAAGCATCTGGCACAAGACTGGCGACGAGCGCTGGTACCGCGCGACCCGTTTCTTCGGAAACATCTTCCTCATTAACTTCGCAATGGGCGTTGTCACCGGCATCGTCCAGGAGTTCCAGTTCGGCTTGAACTGGTCTGAATACTCCTCGTTCGTGGGAGACGTGTTTGGTGCACCGCTCGCCTTCGAGGGCCTGACGGCATTCTTCTTTGAATCCGTCTTCCTCGGCGTCTGGATTTTCGGTTGGGGCAGGTTGCCGAAGTGGGCACACCTTGCGTCAATCTGGATTGTTTCGATCGCCGTGAACATCTCGGCGTTCTGGATTATTACCGCAAACTCGTTCATGCAGCACCCGGTGGGCGCTGTGTTCAACCCGGAAACGAACCGCGCTGAGCTGGTTTCCTTCAAGGCGTTGCTGACGAACCCGACGGTGCTGTGGGCATTCCCGCACGCGGTGTTCGGCGCTTGGATGCTCGCGGGCACCTTGGTGTGCGGCGTCGCTGGCTGGTGGATGATCCGCGAGGCCCGCAAGGGCGATCCGGATGGGGATGCCGCGACGGTGTGGCGTTCCTGCACCCGCTTCGGTGCGTGGGTCATCCTCGCTGCGACGGTGCTCATCACGCTGACTGGTGACGAGCTGGCCAAGCTGATGTTTACGCAGCAGCCGATGAAGATGGCGTCGGCAGAGGCGCTGTGCCACACTGAGCTGGATCCGCACTTCTCGGTGCTTTCTATCTCGACGTACAACGACTGCGAGTCCGCAACCCAGCTGATCGGCCTGCCATTTGTGCTTCCGTTCCTGGCACAGGGCAAGCTTTCTGGCGTTGAGCTGCAGGGCGTGCTGGATCTGCAGCAGTACTACGAGTCGCTGTACGGCCCGGGCAACTACACCCCGAACCTGTTCGTGACGTACTGGTCCTTCCGCATGATGATCTTCTTCATCGTCGTTTCCGTCGTGATGGCGCTGGTAGGCCTGTGGGTAACCCGCGGCAAGCGCGTGCCTACTGCGAAGTGGCTGGGCACCTTGTGCCTGGTGGCGCTGCCGGCTCCATGGCTGTCGAACATTTCGGGCTGGATCTTCACCGAGATGGGCCGCCAGCCGTGGATCGTCCACCCGAACCCTGCATTCCAGGGTGGGGACCACCCGGGTATGGAGCAGAACATTCACATGCTGCTGGACTTCGGTGTTTCTGACCACCAGCCGTGGCAGGTGCTGCTCTCTATGGTGCTGTTCACGGTGCTCTACGGCATCGGTGCGGTGCTGTGGGTATGGCTCATTCAGCGTCAGGTCCGCAAGGGCATGGACCAGCCTGGACTGCACGAGGGCGACTCCAAGCGCCTGAAGGATGTGCTCTATGGCCCGAACGCCGAGACCGAGTTGGAGCCGTTGAGCTTCAAGTCTTCGCAGGAGTCCGGCGCAACCACAACCACTGCGGACAACAAGGAGCTATAAATCATGGACTTGCAAGTGCTTTGGTTTGTGATCATCGGAGTGTTCTTCACCGGCTACTTCGTGTTGGAGGGCTTTGACTTCGGTGTTGGCATGTTGTTGCCGTTCATGAAGGGCGATGAAATCGAGAACGACCGTCGTCGCACGGCTGCGATCAGGACAATTGGCCCGATCTGGGACGGCAACGAGGTGTGGCTCATTACGGGCGGCGCTGCGATTTTCGCGGCGTTCCCTGAGTGGTACGCCACGCTGTTCTCCGGTTTTTACCTGCCGCTGGTGCTCATCCTTATGGGCCTGATTGTCCGCGGCGTGAGCTTGGAGTGGCGAGTCAAGGTGGACACGCTGAAGTGGCGCAGGCTTTGCGACGCCGGCACGGCGTTTGGCTCCTACCTGCCTACGCTGCTGTGGGGCGTTGGCTTCACGAACATCGTGATGGGCGTTCCGCTCAACGAGCAGGGCCGTCTGGACTCCTTCTACGACGGCTTCCTTGGCCTGCTCAACCCGCTCGGCCTGCTGGGCGGCGTGGCGTTCGTACTGCTGTTCATGCTGCACGGTGCGACGTTCCTTGGGTTTAAGTCCCACGATCCGCTGCGTGCTGAGATGCACGCGTTTGCAAAGAAGTTCATCGCTGGCCCGGCGATTGTGGTTGGCGCAGCGTACCTGCTGTGGATCCAGCTCACGCTGGGCGCTGGCTGGACCTGGATCCCGCTGGCACTCGCGGCGGTCGGCCTGATCGTTTCGGTGGTTGGCATCGCTGGCAACCGTGATGGATTGGCGTTCTGGATGACGGCGTTTGCCATTATCTGCTGCGCGATTGTCCTGTTCGGCTCGCTGTTCCCGGACGTGATGCCGTCGACAAGCGATCTGTTCGCTGGTTGGGATATCCGCAACGCGTCCTCTTCGCCGTACACCTTGAAGGTGATGACGTGGGCGGCTGTGTGCCTCACCCCGATCGTCCTGGCGGGTCAGATTTGGACCTACTGGGCGTTCCGGAAGAGGGTGTCGGTCTAGGCTATGGCCTCGCCGATTGACCCCCGGCTACTTCACCTCGTTCCGCCCGTGCGCCAACTCATTGTGCGCACGGGCGTTGCGCAAGCTACAGACACGTTGCTGCTGGTGGCCCGGGGTATTTTGATTGGGTTTGTCGCAGCGTCGGCGGTGACGGAGCGCGCGGTTCCGCGTGCCTCGTTGCTGTTGGCGCTTGCTGGCGTTGTTGTGGCCCACGGCGTGTTGTCGTGGGTAGCGCAGCGCTGGTCCGCCGATGCGGTCGGCGGCGTTGTAGAGGACTTGCGGACGAAGGCGCTGCGGGCGTTGGCGAAGCAGGACCCGCGCGTGGTGGAGCAGGATTCGGCGACGTGGCGCCATGTGCTCACGCGCGGAATTACGGACTTCCGCCCGTATCTCACGGAGTTCCTCCCCGCCCTCTTTTCGACGGCCATCGGCACCCCAATCGTGGTGGCCGTCATCTTCTACTTCGACTGGATCTCTGGCGTGTTTTGCCTGATTACGCTGCCGTTGATTCCGATGTTTATGGTGCTGATCGGCAAGTTGACGGCGGATCACACCAAACGCCGACTCGAGGTCACAGCTGGGCTGGGTGCTCAACTGTCGGACCTGTTGGCAGGTGCTCCGACACTGCGCGCTCTGCACGCCACGAAGCGTCCTGCGCAGCAGATCCGCCAAACGGGCCAAAAACACGCGGACTCCACGATGGGAGTGCTACGACTGGCATTCCTGTCCTCGTTCGCTTTGGAGTTCATCGCGACGTTGTCGGTGGCGTTGGTCGCGGTGAGCATCGGCCTGCGGCTGGTGACCGGTTCGATCACGCTGCTGGCCGGGCTGACGGTGCTCATCATCGTCCCGGAGGTTTTCGCACCGATCCGTAGGGTCGGCGCAAGCTACCACGCCGCAGCCGACGGCCTGAGCGCTGCCGAGCGCGTCCTCGAGCTTCTCGACGCCCCCTCCGCCGCCACCGGCTCCTACATCGCCGAGGAACCCGGTGTGCAGGTACGCAACCTGAGCGTGCGTGGACGAGACGGAGTCCGCCCGGATGGGCTCACCTTCGACGCCCCGCGCGGCCAGATCACGGCGCTTACCGGCGCGAATGGTTCCGGCAAGTCCACTACGTTGTTGGCGGTGTTGGGCCAGTTGCCGGATGCGATGGTGGGAGGCGAAGTGGGCGTCGAGAAGAAGGTGGCGTATCTGCCTGCGACCCCGGCGATGGAGCCTGGAACCGTGGGTTCGAACGTGGCACTGTTTGGCGCGCGCGGGGACGCCCGTGATGTCAGTCTGGTGGGCGTGTCCGAGGCACATGCTGTCGGCCCGTACGGGGACGGCATTTCCGCAGGCCAGCGACAGCGCGTCGGCATTGCGCGCACCTTCGCCGCGGATGCGGACGTGTTCGTGTTGGACGAGCCGACCGCGCACCTCTCCCCCGAGTTAGTTGACGAAGTGATACGAAGGATGCGCGGGCTGGCGCAGCGGGGCGCTGCGGTGCTGGTTGCGTCCCATGACCAGCGGGTACTCGACGCCGCGGACCAGGTGGTGCAGGTATGAGTGACTTGAAGTTTTTGCTGCGCATCGCGCAGGTGCGTCCCCGCGACCTGATCAGCCCGATCATCGCCGGTGCGATCACGCTGCTGGCGGCGCTGAGCCTGACGGTACTGTCAGGCTGGCTGATTACGCGCGCGTGGGAGATGCCGCCGGTGCTGGACCTCTCGGTGGCGGTGACGGCTGTGCGCGCGTTGGGTATTTCGCGAGCGGTGTTCCGCTACCTTGACCGGTTGGTGGCACACAAGCTGGGCCTGCGCGCGCTGACCACGCTGCGCGCAACCATGTACGACGCCCAGGCGGCCGCAGGTCGTGTGGGCCGTGGTGAGGGCCAGGCGCTGCTGGTGGCGGATACGGAGCGAGTGACGGATTACATCGTGCGCACGCTCGTCCCGCGTGGCGTCGCCGTAGTGCTCACGGTGGTAGCCATCGTGGGCGCGGCGCTGCTGCACCCACTGGCGGCGGTGATCATGGCGGGGGGGTTCGCGCTCACGGGCCTGCTCATCCCCTACTTAGCGACGCGCGCTTCGCGCAACACCTTCCTGGTCGAGGCAGAAAACGCTTTCACGCTGCAGCTCGACTCGGTGCTGCACGACAGGGTGGAGTACGCCGTCGCTGGCAAGGGCGACGCGCTGATAGAGCAAGCCGCGCAGGCCTCGGCGGATGCGAGCAAGGCGTGGGCTCAATCCACGCGCCCGGAGGCCACCGCGTCTGCGATCCAGGCGTGGGCCACGGGCATCTGCGCACTGCTCATCACGTGGTTGGCCGTCGAGACGTATACGGGCAACCCGGTGTGGCTGGGCATGCTGGTAATGCTGCCGCTGGCGGCCTTTGAGGCGCACGGCCCACTCGCGGGGGCTGCGGTGCACGCGGACCAGGCGAAGCGCAGTGCCCACCGCCTGCGCGAGGTCGCGGACCGCGCCGAAGAGGCAACGAAGCTCAGCGGCGGCCCCCTCCCCCACCCGGAGACCGGCGTGGCCGTGCGGGCGGAGGCGCTGCGCACCATCTACGGCGACCAAGCATGGGACTTCGAACTTGCCCCCGGCCAGCGGATGCTGGTGCGCGGGCCTTCCGGCTGTGGCAAGACCACGATGCTGGAGACGCTCGCCGGCCTGCTGCCCGTCGCCGGCGGGACGGCGGCCATCGCGGAAGGTGCGCGCCTGTTCGCGGAGGACGCCTGGGTATTCGCCACGACGGTGCGGGAGAACCTGCTGGTTGCCAACGGCAACGCCAGCGATGCCCGCATGGCGGAAGCGCTAGCGGCGACCGGCTTCGAGTTCGGCCTGGATTTCATGCTGGATAACGGCGCGGACTCACTGTCCTCCGGGCAGCGCCGCCGCCTGTTACTGGCGCGCGCGCTGGTCAGCGACGCCCCGATCCTGCTGCTGGACGAGCCAACCGAGCACCTCTCCATCGACGCCGCGGAGCACCTCCTCGACGTCCTGTTGCACGAACCGCTACCCGGCGCGCTGCCACAGCGCACGGTGATTGCAGTCGTACACGTCGACGGGCCCGTCGGCATCGAGGTTGCTGCCTCGCCGACGGGCCCGGACGTGGTGTCGTAGCTGACGCTACTTCTTCATCGTGCCGGTTTCCATGATGCGGGTATGGAAGTCGAACGCGTGACGCAGATCGTGTGGCGTCTGCTGGAACTTGCTCTTCGACGCCAGCTCCACGTACTCCTCGAGCAGTGGGCGGTAGTCGGGGTGGGCAATCGCGATCATCTTGGCCACACGGTCACGTGGAGCGAGGCCGCGCAGGTCAGCGACACCGAACTCGGTGATGAAGACCATCGCGTCGTGCTCGGTGTGGTCCACGTGGGACACCATCGGGACGATGGAGGAAATCGCTCCGTCCTTCGCGGTCGCCGGGGAGATGAACGAGGAGATGTAGGCGTTGCGGGTGAAGTCGCCAGAGCCGCCCAGAGCGTTCATGATGCGGGAGCCGTTGATGTGGGTGGAGTTCGCGTTGCCGTAAATGTCCGCCTCAATCATGCCGTTGGAGGCAATCAGGCCGGTGCGGCGGATGACCTCCGGGTGGTTCGAGATCTGCTGCGGGCGCAGGATGATGGACTCGCGGTAGCGCTTGGCTTCCGCGTTCATCTTGTCTGCGTACTCAGGGGACAGCGAGAAGGACGTTGCGGATGCGACGGACATCTTGCCGGCGTCGATAAGGTCGACCATGCCATCCTGGATAACCTCGGTGTACGCCTGGATGTTCTCAAACTTCGAGTCCATCAGGCCCGCCATCACGGCGTTCGGCACGTTGCCCACGCCGGACTGCATAACGTAGCCGTCGTAGGTGAGGCGGCCGTGGCGCACCTCGTGCTCGAGGAAGTCGAGGAAGTTCGCGGCGATGCGCTCAGAGGTCTCGTCCGGAGCCTTGAACGGCGCGTTGCGGTCCTCAGCGTTGGTCTTAACGACGGCGACGACCTTCTCCGGATCGATCTCGATGTAGGTGGTACCGATGCGGTCGCCAGCCTTGGTAATCGGGATCGGGATGCGGTTCGGCAGTGGTGGCACGAGCCAGATGTCGTGCATACCTTCAAGGTCGAGCGACTGCCACTCGTTGACCTCGATGATGATCTTCTTCGCCGCGTTGAGGTACTCAACCGAGTTGCCGACCGACGAGGAAGGCACGATGTTGCCCTCCTCGGTAATGCGGACCGCCTCAACGATCGCGACGTCCACGTCGCCGAAGAAACCCTGCTCAACCATCATGCCGGAGTGGGACAGGTGGATGTCCTGGAACTTCATCTCGCCGGCGTTGATCTTGTTACGCATCTGCGGGTCAGACTGGTACGGCATTCGGTAGCGCAGCGCATTTGCTTCCGCCAGGACGCCGTCGCACTCCGGTGCCGTCGAGGCGCCGGTGAACAGGTCGATTGCGTACTCCCGGCCAGCGTTGTGCTCGTCGGTTGCCTTGGCTGCGATCGCAGCAGGCATTGCCTTCGGGTAACCAGCGCCGGTGAATCCCGAGATACCGACCTTATCTCCATGGTTCACGAACTGGGCAGCTTCCTCTGCAGTCATGACCTTGGCGCGCAGCTTGTCACTCGCGATACGCTCGCTCATTAAAAACCTCACTTCGTGTTGATGATTCAGATATCACACCACCATAATTGTGACTTAGGTCTTACGGCAGAAAACTACGCAAACATCCAGAAAGGTCACCCTCACTGGATACCCCCTACCGGGCGAAGCGGGCGTCGACAAACAAAAGGGACATCCGAATTGGACTGCGCAGGCAGTGGCGGGAACAATGGGGGCACTATGAACCCACATCTGAGCATCGGCGGCCTGGAGCTGAACTCCCCCGTCCTCCTCGCGCCGATGGCCGGCGTGACCAACATGCCGTTCCGCGTGCTGTGCCGTGAAATTGAGCAGGAGCTCACCGGCACCACTTCCGGACTGTACGTCTGCGAGATGATCACTGCCCGCGCGATGGTCGAGCGCAACGAGAAAACGCTCAGGATGATCCGCTTCGCCGATGTGGAGCAGCCGCGCTCCATGCAGCTCTACACCGTGGACCCCGCCTACACGTACGAGGCGGTGCGCATGATCGTCGAGGAAAACATCGCCGACCATGTGGACATGAACTTCGGTTGCCCGGTGCCCAAGGTCACCCGGCGCGGCGGCGGGTCGGCCATCCCGTATAAGCGCAGGCTGTACGGCAATATCGTGGCTGCGGCTGTCCGCGCGGCGGAAGGTTCGGGGGTGCCAATTACGGTGAAGTTCCGCATCGGGATTGACGACGACCACCACACGCACATGGACGCGGGCCGGATCGCCGCCGAGGAGGGTGCGGCAGCCGTGGCGCTGCACGCGCGCACTGCCGCGGAGCGCTACTCCGGGGCGGCGCACTGGGATGAGATCGCCCGGCTGGTTGAGCACATGCGCGGCACGGGGCTGCCGGTGATCGGCAACGGGGACATCTTCGCTGCCAAGGATGCGACCGACATGATGGAGCAAACCGGCTGCCACGGCGTGGAGGTCGGCCGCGGGTGCTTGGGCAGGCCGTGGCTGTTCGCCCAGATCGGTGCACAGCTGCGCGGGGAGCCGATCCCGCCAGAGCCAACGCTGGGGCGCGTCAGCGGCATCATCGCCCGCCACGCGGAGCTGCTCGCGGAGCACGTCGGTGAGCAGCAGGCCTGCCGCGACATCCGCAAGCACACCGGCTGGTACCTACGCGGATTCCCGGTTGGCGGCGAATTCCGCAAGGACCTTGCCCGGGTGGAAACGCTCGATGAGCTCGGGGCGCTGCTGGCGACCATCGCGGACTCCGAAGAACTCGCCGAACACGCCGACGACGCCCGCGGCCGCCAGGGTTCCTCCTCCAAGGTTGCGCTACCTGAGGGCTGGCTCGACGATCCGGAAGACGCCACCGTGCCGGAGGGCGCGGAAATCGAGAACAACGGCGGCTAGCCCTAGCCTCGTTGATAAGGCCGTACCTATTACTATGGCGGGCATGCGTACCGCCTACCGTGAACACCTCGAAGCCTTCAACCGCGACCTGCTGCAGATGTGCGACACCGTGCGCGAAGTCATGCAGTTGGCGTCCACCGCGCTGCTGGAGCAGTCACTCGAGGACGCCGAGCATGCCCTCAACGCGTCCGACCCGCTCAAGGAGCTCAAGCTGCGCTGCGAGGAGCGCAGCATGAGCCTGCTCGCGCTGGAGAACCCGGTGGCGGGAGACCTGCGCCAGGTGCTGTCCTCTATCTATATCGTGGAGAACTTCTCGCGGATGGGCGCGATGGCGAAGCACATTGCGAAGCTGGCGCGGCTGCGCCACCCTTTCCCCGTGTTGCCGAACACGGAGCACGCCCCGATCGCTGAGATGGCCGCCCGCGTGGACGAAATGGTCAACATCACGCACGACCTGCTGCTCGACCCTGACGCGGACATCGCTGTTGAGCTCAACGCAATCGACGAAGGTGTCGACGACCTCCACGACTACCTCAACGCCATCACAACGTCCGACTCCTGGGAACACTCTGCCCGGGAGGCCGTCGACGTGGCGCTCGTCTCCCGCTACTACGAGCGCTACGCGGACCGCTGCGTGAACGTCGCCGGCCGCGTCGTCTTCCTGGTCACGGGCCTAAACCCGAAGGAGTACATGAAGCAGCGCGACGAGGACGCGTTTGACCGCCACTCGAAGCTGGCGGCAATCGAGCGGCGGTTCAGAGCCAAGAAGTAGCGGCTAGCCGAAGCGGCCTGCGATGTAGTCTTCGGTTTCCTGCCGTGACGGGTTCTCGAAGATCGTGGTGGTGTCGTCGAACTCGATGAGCTGGCCAGGCTTACCGGTTGCTTCCAGGGAGAAGAACGCCGTCTTGTCGGACACACGCGCGGCCTGCTGCATGTTGTGTGTCACGATCACGATGGTGTAGTTCTCCTTCAGCTCGTGGATGAGTTCCTCCACGGCCAGGGTCGAGATCGGGTCGAGGGCGGAGCAGGGCTCGTCCATAAGCAAGACCTCGGGGCGCACCGCGATGGCTCTCGCGATGCAGAGGCGCTGCTGCTGACCACCTGAAAGGCCACCACCCGGCTTGTCCAGGCGGTCCTTGACCTCGTCCCACAGGTTCGCCGCGCGCAGGGAGCGCTCCGCGACGTCCTTGAGCTCCTTCTTGTTCTTCACCCCTGCCAAGCGCAGGCCCGCCACGACGTTGTCCTCAATGGACATCGTCGGGAACGGGTTGGCCTTCTGGAACACCATGCCGACGGTGCTTCGCACCGACACCGGGTCCACATCCTTGCCGTAAATATTGTGGCCGTCCAGGATGATCTCGCCCTGCACGGAGGCGCCCGGGATCACCTCGTGCATGCGGTTGAGCGTGCGCAGCACGGTTGACTTGCCACAGCCCGAAGGGCCGATGAACGCAGTGACTGCCTGCGCGGGAATCTCCATGGTGACGTCCTGCACCGCGTGAAAATCACCGTAGTAAATGTTGACGTCACGCATCTGAAGCTTCGACATATTGCACGTAATCCTTATTTCTTCACTGAAAACTTCGCGGCAATCAACCGCGCGAGCGCGTTGAGCACAACAACAATGATGAGCAGCGTGAGCGCCGAGCCCCACAGCCTGTCGGCGGCCGCACCCGTGCCGCCTGCCTTCCACATGTCCAGCATGAACAGCGGCAGCGAGGACTGCGGCTGACCAAACATGCCGGCCCAGTTCACGATCGGCGTGGACCCAACCAGGATCAGCACCGGCGCGGACTCGCCCATCACGCGGGCAATCGCCAGCATGATGCCGGTGGTGATGCCGGAGAAGGCCGTCGGCACCACGACGCGCACGATGGTCTTCCACTTCGGCACGCCCAGGGCGTAGGACGCCTCGCGCAGATCCATCGGCACCACGCGCAGCATCTCCTCCGTATTGCGCACCACCACGGGCAGCATCAGCAGGATCAGCGACAGCGCGACCGCGAAACCGGAGCGCGCCTGCCCCAGCACCGTGATCCACAGCGCGTAGATGAACAGCGCGGCAACGATCGACGGCACACCTGACAGAATGTCCACCATGAACGTGGTCAGCTTGCCCAGCTTCCCGCCCTTGTCATACTCCACCAGGTAGATCGCTGTGGCCACGCCAATCGGGATCGCAATTATCGACGCCACCAACGTCTGCGCCAGCGTTCCTACAATCGCGTGCAGCGCACCGCCGCCCTCCTTGGTGGCGCGGATACCGACCATGTCGGTGGTCCACCAGGACACGTCGCTGATGGCGTCCCACCCGCGGCCGACCACCGTGACCAGCAGCCACAGCAGCGGCAGCATCGCCAGCACCATCGTGGCAGCCACGAGCGTGCCCATCACAGCGCTTTTGATCGTGCGCGACTTCGCCACGGGGGTAAATGGCGACATAGGCTTTGTTGTCATTTACTTCTCCTCACAATCGCGCGCGCTGCAGCGTTGACCGCAAACGTAATCACAAACAGGACCAAGCCCGCCGCAATGTAGGCGCCAGCGCTAATCGGGTTATTGAACTCCGCGGACGCATTCGCGATCGCGGTTGCGAAGGTGGTGCCGCCGTCGAAGAGCGAGCCGCGGAACAGCGGTGCCGGGGAAACCACCATGTACAGCGCCATCGTCTCGCCCAGCGCGCGGCCAAGACCCAGCATGGAACCTGCCACGAAGCCGGATTTACCGAACGGCAACACCGTCATCCGCACCACGTCCCAGCGCGTCGCGCCCAAGGCCATCGCAGACTCGATGAGACCGCGCGGCGTCTGCGTGAAGATCTCGCGGGCGGTGGCTGCGATGATCGGCAAGATCATGATGGCCAGCACGATGCCACCGGTCAGGATGTTGCGGCCCGTCGCGAACGACGGCGAGTTTTGGTAGTGCGCGAAGAGGAAGAAGTCGCCTCCCCAGGAATGCACCCACTCGTAGAACTTGCCGAGCGCGGGTCCCAGCACCTTCGCGCCCCAAATGCCGTAGACGATCGACGGCACCGCCGCCAGCAAGTCCACCAGCACCGCGAGCGGGCGCACCATGCGCTTCGGCGCGAAGCTCGAAAGGAACAGCGCCACGCCCAGAGCGACCGGCATCGCAATCAGCAGCGCGATGAGCGAGATCATCACCGTGGAGAAGAACAAGTTCGGGATACCGAAACGCATTGCGTCCAGGTTCGCCGTCTCCCACGGGCCCGAATACGTCAGGAACCCGAGGAAGCCGCCCTCGTTCCGCAGCAGGGGCGGCAACGCCTCCAGCAGGAGGAATGCGCCAATCGCAGAAATGATGAGCGTGATTAAAACCGAAGAGGACGTCGATACGCCCTCGAAGACGCGGTCCCCGGCTCGGCGCCGGGGGCGCGCCTCAACGTGAGCTGCAGCCATTGTTACTGAATCGCGTTGATAGCCTCGCGGAGACGCTCAGCGTGCGCGCCCGACACCGGGATGAAGCCCTCGGACTCCAGCTCGCTGTCCTGCGAGTCCAGCGCCACGTTCAGGAAGTCACGCACCATGCCAGCGGTTGCGGCATCGTAGCCAGCCGAGCACACAATCTCGTAGGTGGTCAGGATCAGCGGGTAGGAATCCGCATCCTTCGACGCGAACAGTGCCTCCGAGTCCACCACCATGTTGTGGCCCTCCGTGGAGAACTTCATGTGTGCCAGCGCGTTGCCCACGGTGGTGGAGTTCAGCTCAACCGGGCCGTTGCCGAAGTCAACCTTCGCTATCTTGTCTGCGAAGCCCGCCTCAACGTAGGTGATCGCGCCTGGGGTGTTTGCCACCTGGTCAGCGACACCCGTGGAGCCGTTAGCACCGGAGCCAACCTCCGTCGGGAACGCCTTGCCCTTCGACTCCCACTTGCCATCCGACGCTGCGATCAGGAACTTCTGGAAGTTGTCCGAGGTACCCGACTCATCCGCGCGGTAAACGACGTTGATCTTCTGGTCCGGCAGCTCCACACCCGGGTTGGACTCCGCAATCTTCGGGTCATTCCAGTTCTTGATGACGCCCTGGAAGATCTCCACGATGTTGTCGACGCTCAGCGTCAGCTCGTCGACGCCCTCCAGGTTGTATGCAACCGCGACAGGGCCAATCACGAACGGCAGGTGCCACGCCTCGTTGCCACCGCAGCGCTCCGCAGCCTTTGCGACTTCCTCTTCCTTCAGTGGCGAGTCGGAGCCTGCGAAGACCACCTGGTTATCCAGGAACTGCTTCACGCCAGCGCCGGAGCCGGTCGGGTTGTACGCAAGCGTTGCCCCCGGAACGTCTGCCTCGTACACGGTACGGAAGTAGTCCATCGCGTTCTGCTGCGAAGACGCGCCCTCCGCCAGCAGCTGCCCAGTTTCGCCGGAAAGTTCGTACTCCCCTGCGACTGCAGCATCGGAACCGGGGGTATCCGTTGCGGAGGTGTCCGCCGCATTGTCTGCACCGTTGCCACACGCAACCAACGCGGCCGACGCTACCGCCAATGCACCGAATACTGCTGCAGAACGCTGATTTTTGAAATTCACGTGGAATACCTTTCCAAGAAATAGTGACCTTTAATGTTCGAGGAGTAACGCTAAAGCGTGATGGTGAACACTAAAGGCCCCTATTCGTGAACTTCACATGAATGTTGCGTGACGGTTGGGTTTAATCACCCGCCGCTGCCCCCGCCGCTTTATAGACGACGTGGCGCTCCGCGACCTGGAATCCAAGCTCCTCGTAGCGCTTCACGGCCGGGGCATTGTCCGCCTCAACGTAGAGGATCACGGCCGGGCTTCCCTGCTCCGCGAGGTGAACCAGCCCCAGTTCCATCAATACGCCGCCAAGGCCGTGGCCGCGGAAGGCGTCCGCCAAGCCGACAACGTAGACCTCTCCGGTGCCGTCCGGGTGGCGCTTCGTCCAGTGGAAGCCCGCAAGCTCCTCGCCGCGGTAGAGCAGCCACACCCCGGCTGGGTCGAACCACTCCGCTTCCATCGCGCGGTGCAGGCGCTCGGTATCCCAGCCGCCTTGCTCCGGGTGCCAGGAAAATGCCTGGTTGTTGGCTTCCAGCCACGCCTTTTCGACGGCCCCACGGCCCCACTTTGCGCTCGCCTCGGTGAGGTTGAACGCCTCGTATCCCTCGGGCAGCTGCACGGGTTCAGCGCGCACCTCGTCCAGACGCATCACGAGCAGCTCGCGCACCGGGCGGAGCCCGAGGAGCAGCGCAACCTCGTGTGCGTCGGGCAGGTTGCCGTGGGCCCATAGGCCGGCGGCGGGGTTGTGGGCGAAGGTGGCGTCGACAAGGCTGCGGCCCATCCCCTGACCACGCGACTGCGGATCCACCGCGAGCTCCGCCGAACCGTCCGGGGCGAACCCCACGACTCCTACAACGTCGTCACCTTGGTTGACTACCAGGTGGTTGTGGCCCAGGCGGGCGTCGTGAAGCCCGTTGAGGAACTGCTCGGAAAAGGCTGCGATGCCGTCGTAGTCCGCGACGCGCTGCAGCATCGCCTCGACCTGTTTGGCCGTCTCCGGATGTTCCGGCAGCGTGAGCGGTTGGGGGTGAAAGCGAGTGTTCGTCATGCCCCAAGGCTAGCGTGTGTGTACAACTAGAGACGTGAAAAAACGGTCGATCGCACTCGGGCTCGTTGCGGTGCTGTGCATCGGTGGCACCGCCGACACCCTGTTTGCCTCCGGCGTGGAGCGCACGCTGTCGAGGCAGGCCGCGCAGCTCAACGGGCTCGAAGTCGCCCCCGAGGCCTACATCTCCGGGTTCCCGGTGGCGCTGGCTGCTGTGACCGGAGCTGTGTCAAGGGTGAGCCTGCACTCCGTAGACGTGCCGGTGGCGGGCGTCGGCGTGGGCAACGCCGGGGTGGAGCTGATCAACCTGGAACTGCCCGCAAACGCCGGACAACGCCTGCGCCGCGCGGACCTCACTGGCGCGCAAGCCGACGTCGTGCGCCGCACAGTACGCCTCGACGGCGTCGCGTTCGGCCAGCTCCTCGGCATGACCGACCTCGACATCGCGCACCCCTACGACATCTCACCCTCCGGCGGCACCGCGAGCGAAGCTCGCATGACCGGCACCGTCCCCGGCACGGACATTCCCACCACAGTCGTGGTCACCCTGCGCCTCGACGGCCCCACCTTCCGCATGCGGCCCAGCCAGCTTATCGACGTCCCCTCCGACCTCACCGACCGCGTCATCGACGCGTACACCCTGGACAGGGACACCCGCGACCTGCCGCTAGGCGGCCAGGCCGACAACGTGCAACTTTCCGGCGGCTCCATCGAATTTTCCCGCGACCGCATCAACACCGTCGTGGAAGCTGCCGACCTCGCACCGCTGGTGTAGGACGTTGTAGCCTGGTACGCATGAGTGAAAAGCTAAACGGAAACGAAGCAGTCAACCTCGCCGCTGAACAGTCGAAGGCGACCGCGCACCGCAACATCCCCGCCCTCGGGTTTGATGAGATGCCCCTGCCAGCGGACACGGCAAACCTGCGTGAAGGCCCTAGCCTCCACGACGGCCTCTTAGCACTTCTGCCGCTGGTCGGCGTGTGGCACGGCGAGGGCCAAGCCAACGATAACGGCGACGAGTACGCCTTTGGCCAGCAGCTGGTCATCTCCCACGACGGCGAGAATTACCTCCGCTTCGAGTCCCGCATCTGGCGCCTGGACAAGGACGGCAAACCCACCGGCGCGGACCAGCGCGAGGTCGGCTTCTGGCGCATTTCCCTGAAGGACGAAATCGAGGTCACCCTCACCAACTCCCGCGGGCTCACCGAGATCATGTACGGCACACTGCTCAACGAGCGCGCATGGCAGCTGACCAGCGCGTCGACCATCGTGACGGAAACGGGCCCTGAGAACCACGGCCCCGGCAAGCGCGTCTACGGCCTGATGCCAAACAACAACCTCGGTTGGGTTGACGAGCGCGCCGTCGACGGCGAGATGGTCCCCTACATGTCCGCCGAGCTCAAGCGCATCGCCGGCTAAGCACTAGGGTTTACCGGCTTTTACAGGCCAAGACTCGCGTCGAGCGCCTGCTGCACCAGCTCCTGGATCTCCCGAGCGTTCTCGGGGGCCGGGAGCTTTTTGTCATTCAGGCGCTTCACCCTCGTCGCCATCCGCGTGGAGCTCACCAGCCACACCGACTCAGCCTTGAACAGCTCATTGAGGTAGATGTCTTTCTGCTTGCACTTCCAGCCGCGCTCGGATGCGTACTCGAACAGCGCGGCCTGCGTCGTGCCCGGCAGGATGCCCGGCCCCGGCTTCGGCGTGCGGATCCGCCCGCCCTTCTTCACCACGATCACCGTCGAGTTCGCACCTTCCAGCACGCGCTCGGTGGTGGGGTCGATGTAGATGACGTCGTCGTGCCCGTGGCTCTTCGCCCAGCGCAGCGCAGCCATGTTCGCCGCATAGTTCAAGGTCTTCGCGCCTACCTGCATCCACGGCACTGCGTGCTCACCGGTGTCCAAGGAGTAGCCACGCGAGGTCGTCATCACCGACACCCCGCTCTTGCGCTGCTTCAGGGCAGTCTCGTCGATGGGGCGCACCGTCAGCCACGCCGTGGGCACCCCGGTGGTTTCGCGGCCGCGCGTCATCGTCCACACGCAGCGCGCGTCCACTTCCTCCGGCTCGCTGCCACGCTCGCGCACGTAGTCGGCCACCGCCTCATTCGTCGCCTTCACCCAGTGGTCCACCCCCGGGTCCGGCAGGTCGAGTGTGCGGGCGCTTCGCCGGAAACGCTCAATGTGGGCCTCAAGGTTGGCGGGCACCCCCTTCCGGATCAGGATGGTTTCGAAGATGCCGTCGCCACGCGTGACGGCGGCGTCGTCCCAAAACACGTGCGGCATGCTGGCGTTTTGGCGTCGAATAGAACCGCCGAACGGTTCCACAAGATAGATCACTGGAGCTGGTAACAAGTGCGACGAACCCATGCGTTCATAGTATCCCGCTACGATGGTGGATGTGTTGAACTCTTCTCCACTTTTGCAACGCCCTGGCGCCGCAGAGTTTGCGGGCACGACGCCGCTCGACGCGAAGGGGGTCGCCTGGCACTACGGGGAGCCGCTCGGCGAACAACGCGCCATGGACACCCAGCCCGTCATCATCGACCGCTCGCAGCGCCGCATCATCGCGGTCGCGGGGCCCGACGCACCAGAGTTCTTAAACAACCTCCTCTCACAAAAGCTTGACGACGCCCCCTCCGGCTTCGCAGCCTCCGCCCTCGACCTCGACGCACAGGGCAGGATCCTCCACCACGCCGACGTCTTCTACGACGGCGCCACGTTCTACCTCGACCTGCCAGCCGCGCAATACGAAACCTTCACCGCGTTCCTGCGCAAAATGGTGTTCTGGTCCGACGTCACCATCACCGACACCGACCTGGCGATCCTCACGCTCATCGGCCCAGCCGACGCCACGGAAGCCCTCGCGTCGATGGACGGCACGGCGTTTTCCCGGCGGGTGTCCCCGTGGACCGCGCACGCGCGCTTCGACATCGCGGTCGAACGCGATCGGATCGAAGAGGTCGTCGATACGCTGGTGGAACGCGGGGCCGCGCTCGGCGGACTCATGGCGTTTACCGCCGAGCGGGTGCGGGCCGGCGAGCCCGAACTCGGCGCCGACTGCGACGAAAAAACCATCCCGCACGAAGCCCCGCGCCTGATCAACCGCGGTGACCGCATCGCCGCCGTCCACCTGGAGAAGGGCTGCTACCGCGGGCAAGAGACCGTCGCGCGCGTGGAAAACATTGGCCGCTCCCCTCGGCTCATGGTGATGTTGCAGCTCGACGGCTCCGCACCCACCGAGCCAGAGATCGGTGCAACCATCCGGGCGGGCGGGCGCGCGGTTGGCACGCTGGGCACCGTCGTCCACGACGCCGACTACGGCCCCATCGCACTGGCCCGCCTGAAACGGTCCGCACTCAACGCCGGCACCGCCGTCGACCTTGACATCGATGGCGTTTCCGCCCGCATCGACCCCGATTCCCTCCCCACCGACGAGGGCGAGAAAGCCGGGCGCAAGGCACAACAACGGCTGCGCGGCAACTAGGTCTCAAATTGGGGCCCGGTGCGGGCTCTTGCCGGGGCCCGCTGGGCAAACACACAGGTCACCCCGTGGAGGGGAATTTTTGGAACGTTCGCGCTATTATGTCCTACAGGACAATTAACGAATCGAAAAGCATGAGGCCGCTCCCTGCCCGGGAGCCGCCCAGAAGAACCACCTCAAGGGGGTCACGCAATGGGTCGCGGACGCGCCAAAGCAAAGCAGACCAAGGTTGCTCGCCAACTGAAGTACAACTCTCCCGAAATGGACCTCGAGTCGCTCCAACGCGAGCTCGCAGGCAAAGCTCCGAAGAAGAGCTGGGAAGAGGACGACGACTACGAGGTAGATGACCAGTACGCCGATTACGCCGACTGGGATGCGTACGGCACCTCAGGCCGCTAAACGTCCAACGCTTACAAAGAACACCTGCTGCCCATCCGGGCCGCGGGTGTTCTTTTGGTGCCTTAACACTCGTTCAGAGGCTGCTGGCACCAAGGAGACACCAAATTCCTTGGTTTTAGGTAGAGGCCTGGCGTTTTCCCTAGTCGCTGGTCGGGCGGGAGAGAATTTGGTGCACGCACGGGAGCACGAGTGCCAAAGGACGCAATTCCAAAACAGGCCACTTACATATCCACAGGTCACAAAAGGGCTAGATAAAACTGGGTGCGTCCTTTGGCACTGAGGCCACTAAGGCGACACCACATTCCTGCACAGCCAATCAGCGACCTGAGCTTTTGTGAAGCCCGGTGATTGAAATTGCGGAATGTGGTGCGTGATTCCTAAGAATGCTGGCCCCGAAGTACCGCGCGGGCATCCTCGCCGGCATCTGCAGCGCGGACCTCGCCGAGGACCCAGCTGTCGATGCCGCGGTCCTTCAGCAGCGCCAACGCCTGGTCACGCGCTTCTGGCGCCACGACGGCCACCATGCCGATGCCCATGTTGAAGGTCTTCTCCATCTCCTCGACGGGGACGTCGCCGACGGATTGGATGGTCTGGAAGATCGGACCGGGGGTCCAGGTGGAGCGGTCCATGTCTGCGACCAGGCCTTCAGGGATGATGCGCTCCATGTTGCCGGCCAGGCCGCCGCCGGTGACGTGGCAGAACGTGCGCACGTCGCACTCCTTGGCAAGCGCCAGGCAGTCGAGGGCGTAGATCTTGGTTGGTTCCAAAAGCTCCTCGCCGAGGGTGCGGCCGAGGGCGTCGACGTGGCCGTCGAGAGGCCGGCCGGCGCGCTCGAGCAGCACGTAGCGTGCGAGTGAGTAGCCGTTGGAGTGCAGGCCGGAGGACGCCATCGCGATGATGGTGTCGCCCTCGCGGACCTTGTCCGGGCCGAGGAGCTCGGAAGCTTCGACGACGCCGATTGCGGTGGCGGAGACGTCGTAGTCGTTGACGTCCATGACGCCTGGGTGTTCAGCGGTCTCGCCGCCGAGCAGCGCGCAGCCCGCCTGGACGCAGCCCTCGGCGATGCCGGAAACAATGTCGGCTACCTTCTCGGGGACGACCTTGCCGATCGCGATGTAGTCCTGCAAGAAAAGTGGCTCCGCGCCGCAGACGACAAGGTCGTCGACGCACATGGCGACCAGGTCGATGCCGATGGTGTCGTGCTTGTCCATCGCCTGAGCGACGGCCAGCTTGGTACCGACGCCGTCGGACCCGGCCGCGAGCAGCGGCTCCTTGTACTTGCCCAAGGCGAACAGGCCGGCGAAGCCGCCGATGTCACCCTGGACCTCTGGGCGGGAGGCGCGCTTGGCAAGGGGCGCGAGCAACTCTACGGCCTTGTCGCCGGCTTCGATGGAGACACCTGCGGCCTCGTAGGACACGCCCGATTCAGCTGGGGTGTTGTGGTGGGTCATGATGCGTTTTCACCTTTCTGAAGACGACGAACAAGATCTGCGTTGTGGTTGCCCTCCGGGAGCCCGAGTGGGTACTCGCCGGTGAAGCAGGCCTCGCAGAGGTTGGAGGCTGGCTGGTTGGTGGAGGCGATCATGTCCTCGGTGGTGACGAACGCCAGGGAGTCCGCACCCACCATGGTCCTGATGGACTCGGCAACAACTTCTTCGTTGCCGCCGCGCCCGTGGTTGGCGATGAGCTCGCCGGGGCTGGCGAAGTCGATGCCGTAGAAGCACGGCCACTTCACCGGTGGCGAAGCGATGCGCACGTGCACTTCGGCGGCCCCGGCCTCGCGCAGCATACGGATCAGTTTGCGCTGGGTGTTGCCGCGCACGATGGAGTCATCCACGACGACGAGCTTCTTACCCTCGATGACTTCGCGCACCGGGTTGAGCTTCAGTCGCAGGCCCAACTGGCGCAGCGTGTCCGAGGGCTGGATGAAGGTGCGGCCCACGTAGGCGTTCTTCATCATGCCCTGCTTAAACGGGATGCCGGACTCCTCGGCGTAGCCGATTGCTGCCGGGGTGCCGGACTCTGGGACCGGCATGACCAGGTCGGCGTCGACGGGTGCGACGCGGGCCAGGCGGCGTCCGATATCGATGCGGGCGCTGTTGACGGATTGGCCGTCGACAACTGAGTCGGGCCGGGCGACGTAGACGTACTCGAACACGCAATGCGCGTGCGGTGCGTCGGCGAAGCGCTCGGAGTGGACGCCGGTCTCGTCGATGGCGATGAGCTCGCCCGGTTCAATGTCGCGGACGAAGGAGGCGCCCACGATGTCCAACGCACACGTTTCCGATGCGACGACCCAGCCGCGTTCCAGGCGGCCGAGGCACAGTGGGCGCACGCCGTGTGGGTCGCGGGCCGCGTAGAGGGTCTTACCGTCGGTCACCATGAAGCAGAACGCACCCTTGACGCGCGGCAGGAGTTGGCGCGCGGAGTCCAGGAGGGTGACGTCGTCGCGGATGGCGTCGGCGAGGAGGGCAGAGACGACCGCCGTGTCGGAGGAGGAGCCCTGGCCCTCTACCCCGTCGGCGGGGATAAGCTTGCGCTCCACGGCCTCGCGCTGCAGCTCCACGTAGTTGGTCAGGTTGCCGTTGTGCGCCAGCGCGACGTCGGTGCCGTTGGGGCTGACGCGGTACATCGGCTGCACGTTGTCCCACGAGTTGTTGCCCGCCGTGGAATACCGGGTGTGGCCGATGGCGACGTCGCCTTGCAGCGCGCCGAGCGTCGGCTCGTCAAAGATTTGGCTGACCAGCCCGATGTCTTTGAACACCACCACTTGGTCGTGGTCGCCCACAGCGATACCTGCGCCTTCTTGGCCGCGGTGCTGGAGGGCAAATAGTCCGAAATATGTCAGTTTTGATACGTCTTCACCGGGCGCCCAAACGCCGAACACACCGCATTCTTCGCGCGGAGTGTCATCCCCGATGTATTCCTCTTCGGTTCGCACGTGCTCTACTCTAACGAACACCTAGGGGTGAAGGGGTAGAACTGGCAGCCCTTTTTGGACTTCGTGGGCTCGGGAGCCGGAGGCGTCGATACGCCCGGCGCAAACTTCTTCCTCGAAAGTGGCACAACCTGTGGCGATTCGCAGCCAGGTGGTCGGGTCCATTTCCACGACGTTGGGCGGGGTGCCGCGGGTGTGGCGGGGGCCTTCGACGCACTGCACCGCAACAAACGGGGGTACTCGCAGCTCTACTGTGTGTCCGGGCATCTCGTGGGCGAGGGTGCGGGCGGTGCGTCGCACGGCGTCGGCAAGCAAAGCCCTGCCGGGCTTGTCGACGCCCTCTTCGTCCAACAGCCAGTCCTTGATTGCCAGGACGGCCGCTCGTGTCGCTGCCGGGTCCACCTCTGTCTTCATCGGTGCCTTCCTCTGTGCCATGGATTTCATATTATGCTGTGGTGCCATGAAGTCTCCTTCCATCACGCTGCGTTTCATGGCGGCTCCTACAGATGTTCTCCACGCGGGCGCCCAGGGTGTTTCGGGTGGCCGTGTGTTGCAGTGGATCGACAAGGCGGCATACGCGTGTGCCGCGCAGTGGTCTTCGACCTACTGCGTGACTGCCTACGTCGGCCACATCCACTTCACCCGACCGATTCCGTCGGGTCACATTGTGGAGGTCCGTTCCCGGATCGCGATGACTGGCCGCACTTCCATGCACATCGTCAACGAGGTGCTCTCGGCAGACCCCCGGGAAGGTGTTTTCACTCGCGCGTGCGACTGCCTGGTGATTTTCGTGGCAAAGGATACAGCTGGGCGCCCAACCCCGGTGCCGACATTTACGCCTGAGACCGATGAGGAGCGCCGCGTGGAAGCCGCCGCGATCTCCCGCATCGACCTGCGCAAGGCCATCGAGGCGTCCATGCTGGAACAGACCTACACGGACGACTCCACCGCGCCGCGCACGATCCACCGCTTCCTGGCGAAGCCGACCGACATCAACTGGGGCGGCGATGTGCACGGCGGCACCGCCATGGAGTGGATCGATGAGGCCGGCATCGCCTGCACGATGGAGTGGTCCGGGGAACGCACCGCAGCGGTGTACGCGGGCGGCATCCGCTTCTACAAGCCGATCCACATCGGTGACCTCATCGAGGTGGAAGCGCGCCTGACCAGGACGGATGCACGCTCGATGCACACCTCTATCTTTGTTCGATCGGGGGATCCGCGCGGCGGACGCGAGTCGCTCCAGAACGCGATTCACGCCACGGTGACCTACATCGGTATCGACATCGACGGCAACCCGCTGGCCGCGCGCAAGTTCACCCCAGTCACGGACGAGGACAAGCGCCTCTGGGAGCACACGCAGACGCTCAAGGACCTGCGGGCACAGTACGAGCCGGAGCCGCTGGTGCGCCCAGATGATGCGCAGCAGCGCGTCGATTAGTGGCGGCTATGTCAGTGCTGAAGCGAACCGCTGGGCTGCTGGCCGCGAGCGCCTGCCTCGCCGGGTCGATGGCGGGCTGCGCGGCGCCCCAGCCGAAGACGGCGACCGCGCTGCAGTTCCGCCAGTCCGCCGCCGTCACGCTCCTCGGCGATAAGGGCGGGGCGTACCACTTCCGGGCCCGCGTAGAGAACCCCCACGTCATCTCAGGGCAGGAGGCACGCAGCCGCGTCGGCGACTACACCAACGCCGACACCGCGCTCGCCGACGTGACCCAGCTACGGTGCTTCGACATCAGCTACGTCTACACCGGCAACACCGCAGGCGACAGCCCCGACGAAAGCGTAGCCAGCCCCGACATCACCATCGTCGGCGAAGGCAACGTGGCGGCGAACCGCGTGCGCAACTTTGCCACCCAGCTCTGCGACACCGTAGAGCTCCCTGGCCTACCGCGAAACCCGCAGGACCTCGTCCCCAACCAGACCTACAACCAGACCTTCGTCAGCTTCTCCGTCGACGATGCCTCCCAGCCCGGCGTTGAGGCAACAGGCCTGCGCATGGAAACGCCGCCAGGCACCATAATGACCTGGCGGCATAACCTCTAAATCGCGCTAACTACAGCGCGGCGTTCGGGGCCGTCGCGTTGCCGAACAGTGCCGGCAACGTATTCGCCCACGCGTCGGCCAGCGCGGCCACGGCGACGGAGTGCTCACCGAAGGTGATCTGGCCGTCGTCGGTGGTGGTGCCCAACACGTGCGCTGGGACGCCGGTGGCGTTTGCGCGCTCGATGGTGGCGTCGACAAGCGACGGATCCACCGCGACGAGCACGCGGGAGGCGGACTCGGAGAACAGCGCGGTGAACGCGTCCTCGTGGACCGCCGAAAGATCCAGCTTGGCGCCCTTGCCGGAGCCCAGCAGCATCTCGAAGACAGCCTGGGACAAGCCACCCTCAGACAGGTCGTGCGCGGCAAGAATATCCTTGTTCGCGTGAAGCAACTCGCCGAGGCGCTCCTCGTTCGCGAGGTCCACCTGCGGCGGCAGACCACTCAGGCTCTGGCCGGAGATGTCCTGCCACACCGAGCCGCCGAACTCCGCCTTCGTGTCACCCAGCACGAGCAAGGTCTGCTCGCCCTCGCCCTTCGGCAGGCGGTGCGGGATGGCGGCGTTGACGTCCTCGATCACGCCGAGCACGCCCACGACTGGGGTCGGCAGGATTGGGGTCTCGCCGGTCTGGTTGTAAAAGGACACGTTGCCGCCGGAGACCGGAATCTCCAGCTCAGCAGCGCCGTCGGCGAGGCCGTGGACGGCTTCGCGGAACTGCCACATTACGTCGGGGTTCTCAGGGGAACCGAAGTTGAGGCAGTTCGTCACCGCGACCGGCTTCGCGCCGGTGACCACAACATTGCGGTAGGCCTCCGCAAGCGCGAGGCGCACACCCATGTTCGGGTCCAGGTAGGCGTAGCGGCCGGACGCGTCAGCGGAAATCGCCACGCCGCGCGAGGTCTCCTCGTTGATGCGCAGCACGCCCGCATCCGAGTACTGGGCCTGCACGGTGTTGCCACGCACGTAGCGGTCGTACTGCTGCGTAATGAAGTCGCGGGAGCACAGCGCCGGGGAGGCAACCATCTTCAGCCAGGTAGCCTCCAGGTCCTCCGAAGTATCGACGTCCGCCTTCGCCTGCACGCCATCAAGCCATTCGGGGCGCGCGTACGGGCGGTCGTAGACCGGGCCTTCGTCGATCGATGACGGCGGCGCGTCCAGTACCAACTCGCCCTTGTGGTAGACGAGGTAGCGGTCCTTCTCATCGGTGACCTCACCAATCACGGCCGCACCGACCTCCCACTTCGCGCAGATCTCCATGAAGCGATCCACGTTCTCAGGGGTGACCACGGCGCACATGCGCTCCTGGGACTCAGACGCCAGGATCTCGGCGGCGCTCATATTCGCCGCGCGCAGTGGCACGTTGTCCAGGTTGACGGTCATGCCGCCGTCGCCCGCCGCAGCCAGCTCGGAGGTAGCACACGCCAAGCCGCCGCCACCGAGGTCCTGAATACCGACGACAACGCCGGCCTTGTACAGCTCCAGGCAGCACTCGATGAGGACCTTTTCCGCGAACGGGTCGCCAACCTGGACGGCTGGGAGCTTGCGCTCCTCGCCTTCCTCGAAGGTCGCAGAGCCCAGCACCGACACGCCGCCGATGCCGTCAAGGCCCGTGCGGGAGCCGAAGAGGACCACCTTGTTGCCCGTGCCGGAGGCGAACGCCAGCTTCAGGTCCTCGACCTTGAGCGTGCCCACGCACAGCGCGTTGACCAGCGGGTTACCCGCGTATGCCTCGTCGAAGACGGTCTCGCCGCCAATGTTCGGCAGGCCCAGCGAGTTGCCGTAGCCGCCAACGCCGTGCACCACGCCAGGCAGGACTCGCTTGGTGTCCGGTGCGTCAGCAGGGCCGAAGCGCAGCTGGTCCATCACCGCGATTGGGCGCGCGCCCATCGCCATGATGTCGCGCACAATGCCGCCCACACCCGTCGCGGCACCCTGGTAGGGCTCCACGAAGGACGGGTGGTTGTGGCTCTCCACGCGGAAGGTCACCGCGTCGCCGTCACCGATGTCGACGACGCCCGCGTTCTCGCCGATACCGGCCAGAATTTTCGACGCCATCTCCTCCGTCATCGTCTCCCCAAAGTAGCGCAGGTGCACCTTGGAGGACTTGTAGGAGCAGTGCTCGGACCACATGACGGAGTACACCGTCAGCTCCGCATCCGTCGGGCGGCGGCCCAGGATGCGCTTGATCTTTTCGTACTCGTCGGTCTTCAGGCCGAGTTCCGCGTAGGGCTGCTCCAGCTCAGGAGTCTGCGCGGCGTGCTCCACCGTGTCATTATGTACAGTCATTGTTTCCCTACGCTCCGATCGAAGAAATAGCGGACAAGAACAACCCGAGCCCGTCCGTCGACGGCCCCGTAAGCGCCTCAATCGCGTGCTCCGGGTGCGGCATGAGCCCAACGATGCGACCGTTTTCGCTCGTCACACCAGCAATCGCGTTGATGGAACCGTTGAAGTTATCCGTGTAGCGGAACACCACGCGGCCTTCCTTCTCCAGCTGCTCAATGGTCTCGGCGGACGCCTGGAAGCGGCCCTCGCCGTGCTTCGCCGGCACGAGGATCTTGTCCCCCTCGTTGAAGCGGTTCGTCCACGCGGTCTCCGCGTTGGCCACCTCAAGGTAGGTGTCCACGCAGTGGAAGTTCAGGTGCTGATTGCGGGTCAGCGCGCCCGGCAGCAGGCCAGCCTCGGTGAGGATCTGGAAACCGTTGCAGATGCCCAGCACCGGCATGCCCTTCTTCGCAGCCTCCACCACAGCGCCCATCATCGGGGCCTGTGCGGCGATGGCTCCGGAACGCAAATAGTCCCCGTAGGAAAACCCACCGGGGACCACGACGGCGTCAACACCCGTCAAATCTTCATCAGCGTGCCACAGCGACTTCGGCTGTGCGCCAGCCAGGCGGACGGCACGCAACGCATCGACGTCGTCGAGCGTGCCTGGGAACGTGATTACACCGATGGTTGCCGTCATCGAACAACCTCGAAGTCTTCAATCACCATATTTGCCAGGAGGGTTTCGGCGACGCGCTTGAGCTCATCGTCGGACACGGTGTCGTCGACTTCGATTTCAAAGCGCTTGCCCTGACGCACGTCCTCGACACCGTTCACCCCGATTCTGCCCAGCGCGCGCAGGACAGCTTGGCCCTGCGGATCCAAAATTTCAGCCTTAGGCATGACATTTACCACGACTTTTGCCATGAGAATCCTTCGTGTCTCGGAGGTCATTACGACGAAGACAGTATAACGAACGGATCCCTCCCGCGGGAGTCCTTTATTTTGCGGCTGCTAGACGGTGCACGCCCCCGAGTGTACGAGCGTCCAGGCGTACTCGAACGCGGTCTGCTTCCACTTCTCGTAGCGGCCGGACACACCGCCGTGGCCCGCGGACATCTCCGTCTTAAGCAGAATCTCCCCGCCCGTAGCTATCTCACGCAGCTTCGCCACCCACTTCGCGGGCTCCACGTACAGCACGCGCGTATCGTTCAGGCTGGTCACTGCAAGGATGTCCGGGTAGCGCTGGGCTGTGATGTTCTCGTACGGGGCGTAGGAGGCCATGTAGTCGTAGACCTCCGGGTCGTGGTACGGGTCGCCCCACTCCTCCCACTCCACCACGGTCAGTGGCAGCTCCGGCATGAGGATTGAGGTCAGCGGGTCCACAAACGGCACGATCGCCTGGATGCCCGCGAACTTCTCCGGGGCCATGTTCGCAATCGCGCCCATCAGCATCCCGCCCGCCGATCCGCCCTCGGCCACAAGCGTGTCGTAGGAGCTCACGCCCGCGCGCACCAGCTCGTCGGCGCACGCGATGAAGTCGGTGAACGTGTTCTTCTTCGTGAGCATCTTGCCATTGTCGTACCAGCCGCGGCCCATCTCACCGCCACCGCGCACGTGCGCGCACGCCCACACCATGCCGCGGTCCAGCAGCGACAGTCGCGCCACGGAAAAGCCTGGGTCCACGGAGGACTCGTAGGAGCCGTAGGCGTAGAGCAGCGTCGGGTGCGGATGGGTCATGTCCAGGTCCGCGCGGTGCACCACGGAGATCGGCACCTGGGTTCCGTCGTCGGCCGTAGCCCACATGCGGCTGGCAACGTAGTCGGCGGCGTCGTAGCCCCCGAGCACCTCCTGCTGCTTCAGCAACGTCACGCCGCGGGTGGCCACCTGGTAGTCGAACAGCTGGGCAGGCTGCGTAAACGAGGTGTAGGTCAGCCGCACCACCGGGGCGTCCCACTCGGGGTTACCGCCCAAGCCCACGGTGTAGAGCTCCTCGTCGAACTCGAGCTCGCGCAGCGCGCCGAAGCTGCCGCCCTCCACAGGCGCTACCGCAAGCCTGCTAATGCCGCCGGAGCGGTAGGCACAAAACAGGAAGTCCCGGTACGTATCGACGCCCTCTACGCGCACATCCGCGCTGTGCTCCACGAACGTCTCCAGCTCAGTCAGCGGCACCCGCGCATCCACCGGGCAGGTCCCCACTGCAAAGTTGGGGCCGGTGGCGTTGTGCGTGACCACCCAGTACCCGCGCCCGGCGAGCTCCGCGTAATCCAGGTCGTACTCCACGCCTTCCTCGCGCGGCCACAGCACCTCGAACTCGGCGGTCGGCGTCTCCAGGGGTACCGCGCGCCACTCGCTGGTCAGCTTCGAGCTGGCCACGATGTACAGGAACTGCTCGGCGCGGTCCCCGCCCACGCCGAGGTTGAAGCGCTCGTCGTCCTCCTGGTAGACCAGCACGTCCTCTGACGCCGCCGTGCCTACCTCGTGGCGCCACACCTGGTGCGGGCGCCACGCGTCATCAACGCGCAGGTAAAACAGGTACTGCTCCCCCGCCCACGTCGCGCCGTAAAAGGCACCTTCGATGGTATCCGGCAGCAGCTCGCCGGTCTCCAGGTCCTTGATGCGCAGGTCGAAGCGCTCGTCGCCGGAGGTATCCGTCGAAAAGGCGAGCAAGCGCCCCGACGTAGATACCGCTGACGCGCCGAGTGAGAAGAACTCATGGCCCTCGGCCATCTCGTTGAGGTCAAGCAGCACCTGCTCCCCCGGCAGCGGCGAGCCGTCCTCCGGCAGCGTCGGCGGCGTCCACGGGTCGTCGCCGACCCGCACGCGGCAGGACACGCCGTAGCTCTTACCCTCGATGGTGCGGCCGTAGTACCACCAGTCGCCGTTGCGCTGCGGCACGGACATATCAGTCTCCTTGATGCGAGACTTCATCTCCTGGTAAACCTGCTCAGCGAGCGGGGCAAACGGGGCGGTCGCCTCCGCGGTATACGCGTTCTCCGCCTCCAAATAGGCAATGGTCTCCGGGGACTGCTTGTCCCGGAGCCACTCATAATTATCGACGAACTCGCGTCCATGAAACACGCGAGTCGTAGGGTGTTGTGCTGCCACTGGCGGTTGCGCGCTGAAATTCGTCATAGGCGACGAGTCTACGCGCAACCTCACGCCTTAGGCACGCGCCCCCGGCCAGTCCCCAAACTTCTCGCCGCTGAGGCGCTCGTACGCCTCGATGTAGCGGTCGCGGGTCGCCTCCACCACGGAACCAGGCAGCTCCGGTGGCTGCGTGTTCTCCGCAGGGTCCCAGCCGGACTTCGGGCCGGTGAGCCAGTTGCGCACGTACTGCTTATCGAAGCTCGGCTGCACCTTGCCTTCCTCGTACGTATCGGCTGGCCAGTAGCGGGACGAATCAGGCGTGAGTACCTCGTCCGCAAGGACCAGGTTGCCTTCCTCGTCGACGCCGAACTCCAGCTTCGTATCCGCGAGGATGATGCCCTTGGTCTCCGCGTACTCCGCAGCCTTGGTGTACACCTCCAAGGTGAGGTCGCGCAGCTGGGCAGCGAGCTTCGCGCCCACCTTCTCCTCCACATACTCGAACGTCACGTTCTCATCGTGGTCGCCCTGCGCGGCCTTCGTCGCCGGGGTGAAAATCGGCTCCGGTAACTTCGAGGCCTCAACCAGGCCCTCGGGCAGCTTCACGCCGCAGACCATACCGGTGCGGTCGTACTCTTTCTTGCCCGAACCAGTCAGGTAACCGCGAGCGACACACTCGAACGGAATCATCTTCAGCTTCTTCACCACGTACGAGCGGCCGAGGACCTCCTCCGGAATCCGGGGATCATCAACCGGGCCCGCCAGGTGATTGCGCACACCCGAAAGCAGGTCGAAGAAGAACATGGACGTGGCAGTCAGAATCCGGCCCTTATCCGGGATCGCCGGCTCCAGCGAGAAGTCGAACGCCGAAATGCGGTCGGACGCCACCATCAATAACGTTTCGTCATCCACCTCGTAAATCTCGCGGACTTTGCCGCCAGCCAGGTGGGTATAGTCAGAAAGCTCTGGACGCATGGACATAAAGGTTACAGAATCTCCCCTGGTTTGTACGCAGCGGCGTCCGGGTGGGCGTCGATAAGCTGTTGGATACGAGCGCACACGTTGCTGACCTGCGACTCCGCCGAGCCAATGAACGCGTGGCGGTCAGCCAACGCATCCTGCAGCTGCTCTTTGTCGAGCGGGAGGCGCTCATCAGCGGCGAGGCGCTCAATGAGGTTTTGTTCAGCGCCATTTTCGCGCATATCAAGCGCCATCGCAACCGCGTGCTCCTTGATAATCTCGTGCGCTGTCTCACGGCCCACACCCGCGCGTACCGACGCCATCAAGATCCTCGTCGTGGCCAAGAACGGCAGGTAACGGTCCAGCTCACGGTTGAGCATCGCCGGGAACGCACCGAACTCATCCAGCACAGTGAGAAATGTCTCAAACTGGCCGTCGATAGCGAAGAACGCGTCAGGCAGGGCCACGCGGCGCACCACCGAGCAGAACACATCGCCCTCGTTCCACTGCTGCCCAGCAAGGTCAGCGACCATGGTGAGGTAGCCGCGCAGGATCACCTGGAAGCCGCCGACGCGCTCGCAGGAACGCGCGTTCATCTTGTGCGGCATCGCCGAAGAACCAACCTGGCCCTCCTTGAAGCCCTCCGTGACCGTCTCGTTGCCGGCCATCAGGCGGATCGTGGTCGCGAGCGACGACGGACCCGCTCCCAGCTGCACGATCGCCGAGATAGCGTCGAAGTCCAGGGAGCGCGGGTAGACCTGGCCGACCGAGTCAAAGGTGCGCTCGAAGCCGAGGTGGCGCGCCACCGACTGCTCCAGCTGGCGCAGCTTCGCTTCGTCGCCGCCCATCAGGTCCAGCATGTCCTGTGCAGTACCCATCGGGCCCTTGATGCCGCGCAGCGGATAGGCCGCCAGCAGCGTCTCGATGCGCTCAACCGCTACCAGCATCTCATCCGCCGCCGATGCGAAACGCTTGCCCAGCGTCGTGGCCTGCGCCGCAACGTTGTGCGAACGCCCCGCCATCACCAGGGTGGAGTACTGATCCGCCCGGTTCCCGATCGCCTTGAGTACCGCAACCGACTTGTCGCGAATCAGCTCCAGCGAGCGGTAAATCTGCAACTGCTCGACGTTCTCGGTCAGGTCACGGCTGGTCATCCCCTTATGGATGTGCTCGTACCCGGCCAGCGCGTTGAACTCCTCAATGCGCGCCTTCACGTCATGTCGCGTGACCTTCTCACGCTCAGCGATAGAGCCCAGGTCCACCTTGTCGACGACCGCCTCGTACGCAGCGATCGCCTCCTCGGGAATCTCGACTCCCAGCTCACGCTGCGCCTTCATCACGGCGATCCAGAGCTGACGCTCCAGAATGATCTTGTGTTCTGCGCTCCACAGCGTCGCCATCTCCGGCGACGCGTAGCGGTTCGACAGGACGTTGCTATTGTTCGGTTTCAACAGTTTCTCAGCCACGACGCTGATTATCGCACAACGTCCCGACACGCGCGCTAGATACGGATTTCTCCCTCAATCGCGCGCCGCCCAATGTCCTTGCGGTAGAAGGAACCCTCGAGCGAAATCTGCTCAATCACCTGGTAGGCAGCGTCCACCGCATCCTGCAGCGTTACGCCCTTACCCAGCACGTTGAGCACGCGCCCACCGGCCGAGACGTACTCCCCATCCTTGGTCGCGGTACCTGCGTGCAACACCACGTCGGGGTTGTCCAGGTCGGCGCCTGCAATGACGTCCCCGGTCTTGGGGTGCTCCGGGTAATCCTTCGCCGCCAGCACCACCGTCGCAGCGTAGCCGTCCTCCCACTCCAACGGCGGGAGCGTATCGAGGCTGCCCGTTGCTACGGCGTAGAGGACGTCGACAAGCGGGGTACGCAGCAGGCTAAGCACCGGCTGAGTCTCCGGGTCGCCGAAGCGAGCGTTGAACTCCACCACCGACGGGCCCTCCGGCCCCCACGCCGCGCCAACGTACAACAGACCCTGGTACGGGATACCGCGAGCGACCATCTCACGCGCAACCGGGCGCGCAATCTCGTCCACGATGCGGTCCACGCCGCCCTCCGGCAGCCACGGAAGCGGCGTGTACGCGCCCATCCCACCAGTGTTCGGGCCCTCGTCATTGTCGTAGGCGCGCTTGTGGTCCTGCGCTGGCAGCAGCGGCACCACGGTCTCGCCGTCAACGAGGCAGAACAGTGACACCTCCGGGCCCTCCAGGAAGGACTCGAACAGCACGGGGTTGCCGGCCTCAATCACCGCGCGAGCGTGCGCGCGGGCCTCGGCAGCATCGAGCGTGACGACGACCCCCTTGCCGCCAGCCAGCCCATCATCCTTGACCACGTAGTGCGGGCCAAACGCCTCGATAGCGGCGTCGATATCCTCGATGTGCTCAACGCGCTGCGCCCGAGCCGTCGCCACACCCGCGGCGGCCATGACGTCCTTCGCGAATGCCTTCGACCCCTCCAGCTGCGCCGCGGCCTTCGTCGGGCCGAACGCCGGAATGCCCGCGGCCTGCAGTGCGTCAACCGCTCCCGCAACCAACGGCACCTCAGGGCCAATCACGACAAGCTCAGCGTCAACGTCTTTCGCCAGCTCGACGACTGCCTCAGGCGAAGCGACGTCGACACTCCTCACCTCAGCAAGTGGTGCCATGCCGGCGTTTCCCGGCGCGACAGTGAGCTCGTGTCCTGCAAGACCTTTCAACAGGGCGTGTTCGCGGCCGCCCGAACCGATAACAAGGATGCGCATGCCCACTAACTTACCGGTAACCTAGGCGCTATGAGCACTGTGTTTACAAAGATTATTCAAGGTGAAATTCCAGGCCGCTTCGTGTACAAGGACGAGGACGTCGCCGCGTTCCTCACCATCGAGCCGATCGCGTACGGTCACACGCTGGTCGTTCCCGTCAAGGAGATCGATAAGTGGACCGACATCGAGCCAGCGCTGTGGGCAAAAATGAATGACGTTGCCCAGCGAGTAGGCAACGCCATCATCGAGGCATTTGGCAGCGAGCGCGCCGGCTACCTCATCGCCGGCTTCGAAGTGCCGCACGCACACATCCACGTCTTCCCCGCCAACGACATGTCCGGCTACGACCTGTCCACCGTGATGAAGATGGACGAAACCGATCCGGCGAAGATGGACGAGGCCGCGGAGAAGCTGCGCGCAGCACTCGAGGCTTAATCCTTCGGGCCCTTCTCCATCGGGAGGGAAATGGTGAACGTGGAGCCCTCACCCGGCGCGCTTTTCACGGTGATAGTGCCGTCGTGCTGCTCGATGAGGGACTTCGCGATCGCCAACCCCAACCCCGAACCACCGCCGGAGGCGCGGTTCCTGGAGTTGTCCGCGCGGTAGAACCGCTCGAAGATGTGCTCCGCGTCCTTCTCCTCCATACCGCAGCCGTCGTCAATGACTTCGATGATGATGCGGTCCAGGTTCTCCCGCAACGCCACCGTGACCGACGCATCCTTGCCCGCGTGCTTGAACGCGTTCACAATCAGGTTCAGCAACACCTGGTGCAGCCGCGAGGGGTCACCGTTGACCGTCGGCACGCAGGAGGCGTTGTTCTCAATCGTGAGTGAACGCTCCGGGAACGCCGCATGCGCAGAGCTCACCGCCGAAGTCACCATCTCCAACACATCCACCTGGCGCTTATCCAGGCGAGTGCCCTCCGCACGAGTCAACGCGAGGAGATCCTCCACCAGCAACTGCATCCTGGCGGACTCCTCCTCAATCTTGCCGATGACCATGTCCGCATCCGGCGCCATACCCTTGCGGTACAGCTCCGCATACCCGCGCACACTCGTCAGCGGAGTACGCAGCTCATGAGAAGCGTCACCCACAAAGCGACGCATCTGCTCCTCCTTCAGCTGCGCATCCTCCACGGACTCCTGCAGCTGCTGCACCATCGTGTTCATCGCGTACGACAACTTGCCGACCTCAGTCTCCCTCGACCACACCGGCACCCGGCGCTTCGTATCGCCGTCGGCAATTGCAAGCGCAGTGTTCTCTACCTCACGCAACGGGGCCAACGCCTTACGAATATAGGTGCGCCCCGCGCACGCAATCCCCACCACGGCAAGGAGCCCAAATGTCGTTTCCACAATCGCAAGCCAACGCAGCACGCGCTGCTCCGCGTCAAGCTCTTTCGCAACATACTTCACAGTGCCGTCCGGCATCTCACGTGACATCGCGCGCCACTTCACGCCCGGCGCCACGCCTGTCGACGGCACCGTCACCGCCTTATCTTGCTGCTTGACCCTCGAAAGGTCCGGCGGTGTATCCACATACACCGGGCTCCACGACGTCCCGAACTGCGGATACCACGTCTCCTGATAAAAATCGCTCGGCGCACCCGACGACGGCACCCACGTCACCTGACCAACCCACGTGTCCAACCCCTCGCTGAGCTGGTCGTCGACACGCTGATACAAAATGCTGCGCATGAAGATATACACCGCAGAGAAGCTCACCACCAGCGCCAGCGTAGCAATCGCCAACACCAACGCCACCAGTTGCTTCTGCAGCGGCTTCGTCCTCGAGTACGCAAGCGCATGAAGCCGACGCCTACTCATCGGTCACCTACGCCTTACTTACGAGGTGTACGCAGCACATAGCCGACGCCACGCACCGTGTGAATCAACGGCACATCACCGTTATCCACCTTGCGTCGCAGATACGAAATGTACGACTCAACCACGTTGCCGTCGCCACCAAAGTCGTAGTGCCACACGTTATCCAGAATCTTCGCCTTCGACAGCACCACCTCAGCATTCAGCATCAAGTAGCGCAGCAGGTTGAACTCAGTCGGCGACAGCTCAATGATCTCGCCGGCCTTCGTCACCTCGTGCGTCTCATCATTCAACGTCAGATCGGCGTAGCGCAGCGTCGTATCCTCATCTGCGTCCTCCGTCACCTTGCCACGACGCAGAATCACACGCAGACGAGTAATCACTTCCTCCAAGGAGAACGGCTTCGTCACATAATCATCGGCGCCAATAGTCAGGCCGTGGATCCGGTCCTCCACCGCGTCCTTCGCCGTCAGGAACAACACCGGGCCGTCAATGCCCTCGCTGCGCAGCTTGCCCAACAGCTCAAAGCCATCCATCCCCGGCATCATCACGTCAAGGATGAACGCGTCCGGACGGAAGTCCTTCACCTTCTCCAGCGCCTCCTGGCCAGACCCCGCACTCTCAACCTCAAAGCCCTGGAACTTCAAAGAAACCGTCAACAACTCAACGATATTCGGCTCATCGTCAACAACGAGCACCTTTACAGGCTTCGTAGCCTCAGACATGTACAGTTCACTCCTTCATAGACCAGGGCATTCCACGCCTCCTGTTACTTCTCTCAGGAAACGCGTCGGCGCCACGAATGGCTTCCACGCCCGCGAACATAACTGTCTCTATCTAACGCCGTTTCTCTGAACGTTTCCTGTACACCCCCTGCACGTGGGTGAGTAAAACAGGGATAGTCCGCCGGGAGAGGCGGGGTTGGGGCCGGTTGGATTTCGTTCCGGTCGACCTCTTAGCGTCGACCAATGCAGGTCGTCGGGAATGACTGTGCATTGCCTGGGCACCAGATCTCACCGCCATCAAACGCTGAACTGGGGAAACGTCGCTTGGCCTTGGCGAGAATGGGGAAATTGGTGCACCGGGGCGATTGCGGGGCGTCGGGCATCAAAATAGTTCCCTGAGCCGGGGAATTTTTCGGGCGCTCCCCCAACGCAAACACCCCCTCCCCGGCGTTAGGTACGTCCCGGGAGGGGGTTTCAGAGCTAGAGACGAGACTTGAACTCGCAACCTACGCATTACAAGTGCGTTGCGCTACCGATTGCGCCACTCTAGCAGCGCTGAAGAGTCTACACTAACGTTCACTCGTTTACCGAAATCCCACTTCCTACCTCCACCGATGCCCTTCAGCGTCCCGACGAGCCCGGCAGGGTCGGTGGGGATGAACCCGGAAAGGGTGGTGGCGCCGGCATCGAAAAGCGTGGGTGTCATTGGGGTTGATGGACCGACAATGATGGTGTCCAGCCCGGATGCGAGCTCCAAGAGGCGGGGCATCGTTTTGTTCACGAGGGCAGAGGCGGTGATGAAGACTGCATCCAGATTCGGGGCGAGGTATTCGAAGGCGGAGTCCGGATAGTCGCCGGGACGTTGGACTCGCTCGAAGACGTAGAGGTCGGCGACGTCGCGGAGGGTGCGCTCCAGGCCTGGGAAGTGCCCGACGACGCCAACGCGCTTGCCGGCGTAGTGGGAGGCGTAGGCGACGAATGCGTCCGGAGCTTCGGCGAAGTGGGATGCGTCGCGGTTCACCCAAGCATTGATGGCGGCGAGGCCGACGCCGGCTTCGGCGAAGTTCCACGATGTGACCATGGAGGCGGCGTCGATAAGAGGGCGTCCGATTGGGGACTCGGAGAGGACGGGGCGGCCGTCGCCGGAGTAGACGGCGGCGATGCCGACGTGGCCGTCGGAGGTGCGGAGCCAGGCCCAGTGGGGTGCGATGCCGAAGTCGGTGACGGTGATGGTGGTCGGGGTGGCGTCGATAAGTTGCTCGTAGAGTTGCCAGGTCATGTGGCCATTCTAGGCGTGTCGGGGTGGCTTGCTAGGGTCGAATACGTGAACTTGAATTCGCTGTGGGAGTTTGTCCGCGGGTCGCGCCAACATGTGGCAACGATTGACGCGGCGCGAACGTCGCCACCGCCGTCCGTGCTTGCCCCGATCGATCTGACGGATACCGCGCAGGTAGCCGGGGTGATGAATATTGCTGCGCGCATTGGGGAGATCCTGATCGCGAATGGCACGACGTCTTCGGATGCGATTGCGCAGATTCACACAGTGACGTCTTCGTATGGGCTGCACTACTGTCATGTGGACATCACCGTGAACACGATCATGATTAACACGATTATTGGGGTGCACAAGCGTACCCCGGTCAACGTGTTCCGCGTGGTCACGATGATGAGCGAAAACTACCACAAGCTGCAGGAGGCGGACCGGCTGATTCGCTCGATTCGTTCGGGTGCCACGCCACCGGAGCTTGCGGAGAAAATCCTCGACGATATTGATAACTCCCCTATCCCGTGGCGCAATACGCGGTACCTGGCGGGTTGGCTGGTGATGGGCGCGGCCGTCGCGATTTTGCTGGGCGGGGACTTGTTCATGTCAGCGATCGGCGGCCTGACGTCGTTTCTCATCATGGGATTTAACAAGATTCTGTCCCGCAACTCCCTGCCTTACTTCTTCCACTGCGCCATCGGCGGCTTCTTGACGACGATCCCGGCGGCGCTGTTCTACGAGGTCGCGCCGATGATCGGCAAGACGATTGTGCCCAGCCAAGTGATCGCGGTGGGCATCGTGGTCCTGTTGGCGGGTCTGACCTTGGTGCAGTCGCTGCTTGACGGGGTGACGGGCTCGCCGGTGACGGCCTCGGCGCGATTCTTCCAGACACTGCTCTTTACCGGCGGCATCGTGGCTGGTGTCGCGATTGGGTTGAACACGTGGGAGCTCATGGGCCTGGGCTTGCCTCCGCTGGAGACAATGCTGGGGACCCCAACGTTTAGTGGTGCGGCGGCGCGTATTGCGGGGAGTACGTTGGCGTCGGCGTCATTCGCGGTGACGTGCTTCGCGGAGCGCCCCGCGGTGGTGGTGGCGGCGTTTACGGCCGCCGCCGGTTCGAGTATGTATTACCTGTTTTTGATCCCAATCGGCTCCGGTGCGTTGATGGCGACGGCGGCGTTGGCGTTCGTCGTCGGCCTTGCGGGTGGTTTGATTGCCCGCCGTTTCCTGATCAACCCGGTGATCACCGCGGTGGCTGGTGTGACCCCGTTCCTGCCTGGCTCTGGTGTGTATCGCGGGATGTACGCCATGATGAACGAGCAGATCGTGGTGGGCCTGACCAACCTGTTCATGGCGGTCGGCACCTGTATGGCGCTGGCTGGCGGTGTGGTGTTTGGCGAGTGGGTGGCGCGCCGTCTGCGTGCCCCGCAGCACTACATTCCGTACGAGGCTTTCAAGCGGGCCGGGCGCTTCACGTTCCAGCAGATCCGACGACGGAGGCCCCCAGGCGGGCTTCGTCACTAATATTGGCGTAGAATCGTTGTGCTAGTAATGCGCGTCATACAAGGAGGAACCCGTAGTGCCACCCAAGATCACCGACTCTCGCCCCTCGCCTGAGGCGCTCCACGCCGTTGAGGAGCAGACAGCATCTGGTGCTCGCAGGATTGTTGCTACCTACGCCGAGGACTTTTTTGATGGCGTGACCTTGATGTCCATGCTCGGTGTCGAGCCACAGGGCTTCGTGTACAAGAAGTACGCGGAGGAAGTCCTGGGCGCTGAGGAAGAGGAAGAGCCGAAGAAGGCGACCAAGAAGAAGGCTACGAAGAAGAAAGCCACCAAGAAGAAGGCTTCTAAGAAGAAGGCCACGAAGAAAAAGGCCACCAAGAAGAAAGCAACAAAGAAAAAGGCCACCAAAAAGAAGACTGTAAAGAAGAAGTCGTAGTTGTGAATGAGTTCGTAGTGGTGGCTAACCGCCTGCCCGTCGACCGTGTCGAGGGCGGGTGGAAGGCGTCACCCGGCGGGCTCGTGGCTGCGCTCGCACCCGTGTTGCGGGCACGCGCCGGTTGCTGGGTGGGGTGGTCCGGCGCGGTGGATGAACCGGTCGCGCCGTTTCGCTTTGATGGCATTGACCTGCACCCGGTGACGTTGGACGCCCAGGACTACGAGGAGTTCTACGAAGGTTTCTCCAACTCGACGTTGTGGCCGCTCTACCATGACTTGATCGTGGCCCCGCAGTACAACGAGCAGTGGTGGCGGCGCTACCGCGACGTTAACGTCCGCTTCGCGCGCGCGACCGCCGAGGTGGCGGCGCAGGGCGCGACGGTGTGGGTGCAGGACTACCAGTTGCAGCTGGTGCCGGGCCTGCTGCGCGAGATGCGCCCCGACCTGACCATCGGGTTCTTCCTGCATATTCCATTCCCCTCCCCCGACCTGTTCCGTCAGCTCCCGTGGCGCGAGGAACTCATCGGCGGACTCAACGGCTGCGACCTGGTGGGGTTTCAGCGCGAGGCGGATGAGCGCAACTTCCGCGCGCTCGTCGGCGACGATAACAACAGCCCGCGCAGTGGAACGTTCCCGATCTCGATTGACCCGGCGGCGGTGCAGGTTGGCTCGCCGGAAGCGGTGGCGAAGCTGCGGGCGTCGGTAGGGAATCCTGCGGCCCTGATGCTGGGGGTGGACCGCATGGATTACACGAAGGGCATCCTGCAGCGTTTGCTCGCGTTTGAGCAACTGCTCGAGGAAGGTGTCGACGCCACCCTGATCCAGCTGGCCACTCCGTCGCGGGAGCGCATCGAGCACTACCGCGAGACCCGCCGCCAGGTCGAAGAGGCCGTGGGCAGGATTAACGGCCGCTTCGGCTCGGTGGGTCGCCCTGTGATCCACTACATGCATCGCGGTGTATCCAAGCAGGAGCTGGGCACGTTCTATGCGGCTGCGGACGTGATGTTGGTGACGCCGTTTAAGGACGGCATGAACCTGGTGGCAAAGGAGTACGTGGCCTGCCACCCGGACGGGGACGGCGCGTTGGTGCTGTCCGAGTTCGCCGGCGCGGCCGTGGAGCTGCACGATGCGTATTTGTGCAATCCGTTCGAGGGGGCGTCGATACTTCGGGCGATGCGGGAGGCACTTGACCCGGATCCGGAGCGGATGCGGCGGATGTATGCGCGCGTGTTGGGGCACGATGTGCACCGGTGGGCCGCGGAGTTTTTGCAGGAGGTTGCGCGATGAAACGGCTGGTTGTTGCAGGTGCAGCACTGGGGCTGGCGGCGTGTTCGCCGGCGCCGCCGGTGTGGCAGGTCGTTGCGGTGTACACGGCTCCGGACACGCCGGGGGATGTGCCGGATCGGGCGAATGTGAGCATCGACGGTTCGAAGCTGACGGGCTCGACGGGATGCGGCAAGGTTGAAGGCGACGTCACGGTCACTGAAGACACGCTGACGGTCAACGAGATTTCTTTCGCCGACACGGCGGGCTGCGAGGGGGCGGCGCGCTACACGCACGATCAACTGGCGTCGCTGGTGGTGCCGGAGGCCACGTTCCGAATCAACAATGTCAGTGACACCGAGAAGGTACTCACGCTCGAGGGCGACGACGTGAACGAACCGAGCATACGGGTGATGATGCTGTGAGTTCCATCGCCTACTTATCGACGGCCCCTTCGCTCCTTGTCTGCCTCGATTTCGACGGCACGATCAGCGAGCTGAACCCGGACCCTTATGCGGTGAAACCGCACCCGGTGGCGCTGGAGGCGATTGAGCGCCTGGCGCACGCCCCGAATACGGAGGTGGCGATGCTGTCCGGCCGCCACCTGGAGGGCCTGCGCAGGGTGTTCCCGCTGCGGAACCCGGTGGTGTTGGTGGGTTCGCACGGCGCGGAGCCTGGCCCGGAGCTTACGCCGGAGGATGTCGAGTATTTGGACGCAATCGAAAAGCAGCTGGAGGCGATCGCGGTCCCGCCGGCGTACGTGGAGGTCAAGCCGTACCAGCGGGTGCTGCACGTCGCGCCGGTGGAGGACGCGGCGGAGCGCGAGCGCATGCTGGCGGAGGCGCTGCGGATTCAAACGCCTCGCCCTGTCACCCCGGGTAATAACGTGGTTGAGTTTTCCGCGGTGGATGTGTCGAAGGGCTCGTGGCTGCGGGCCCACAAGCAGCGCTTTGCTGCGACGCTCTTCGCTGGTGATGACGTCACGGACGACACAGCGCTAGCGGTGCTGGGGCCTGCGGATGTGGGGATCAAGGTAGGGGTCGACGTCGCAGGCGTGGACGAGATGGCGGCCTTCCTGAAGGCGCTCGCCGACGCTCGTTGTTGATATTCATTTTCAATACCACGTACAATGGCGGCCATGTTTTCACGACGCTTCATTGGCATCCTTGCTGCATCGACGCTCGCACTGAGCGCCTGCAGCAGCACTGACAGCACCGGCGACACCGCAGCTGATGCCGCCGACGGCCAGATCGTGGCCACGACGCAGGTGTGGGCGGACGTCGCGAGCCTGGTGACGGGCCAGGACGTCCCCGCGATCATCTCGAATACCTCGGTGGACCCGCACGACTACGAGCCGACGGCCGCCGACCTGGCGCAGGTGGCGAAGGCAGTGCTCGTGGTGGCCAACGGCGGCGCATACGACGCCCGCATCTACGACGCGGCGGAGGACGCGAACGTGATCTCCGCACTGCCGCTGACGGAGGCGCACGAGCACGAGCACGGTGAGCATGGCCATGACGACCACGACCATGAGGGCCACGACCATGACCACGCCCACGAGGAAAACGAGCACATCTGGTACTCCACCGCGGCGATCGCGAAGGTGGGCGCGGACCTCGCGCAGCGCACTGATGGCAGCACGGACGCGCTCGACGGGAAGCTCGAGCAGCTGCAGACGAAGCTGGACAGCCTCAAGGCAGCCCGCGTGGCGCAGACGCACCCAATCGCGGACGCGATCATCGAGGAGTCCGCGCTCGAGGACGTCACTCCGGAGTCGTTCCGGCACGCAACGCTGAACCACTCGGAGCCGTCCTCGGCGGCGCTCGCGGAGTTCATCGCTGCACTCGAGTCCGGCGAAATCGACATCCTGATTAACAACCCGCAGAGCCCGAACGGTGTCTCCGACAAGCTGGTTGAGGTGGCGAAGGCCAACAACGTGAAGGTCGTCGACATTTACGAGACCCCGCCGAACGGCGAGAACTTCTTCGACTACTTTGCCAAGGCGCTTGACGAGCTCTAATGCTGCACCTGACCAACGCCTCTTGTGATCCCCTGTGGCACGACATCAACCTCGATGTCGCCGCGGGGGAATTTGTCGCTGTGCTGGGCCCGAACGGCAGCGGCAAGTCCACGCTGCTCGGCACGATCCTGGGTACACGCAAGCTCAGCTCGGGCACCATCACGGCGCCGAAGAACATCGGGTTCATCCCGCAGCAGCGCATGTTCCCGCCGGAACTGCCGGTGCGGGTTCGCGATCTGGTGTCGCTCTCGCTTGAGCACCGTCCGCTGCGTCGGCCGAGGAAGGGGGACGTCGATAAACTGCTGGACAGCGTGGGCGCGCTCCACCTTGCCGACGCCCGCGTGGGCACCCTGTCGGGCGGCCAGCAGCAGCTGGTGCGACAGGCGCAGGCCTTTGCGAAGCAGCCCGATCTCATCCTTGCCGACGAGCCCCTGCTCTCCCTGGACGTGGCGCGCCAGCGCGACTTCGTGTCCCGGCTGCACGCCGCGAAGGTCGCGGTGGTGATGGTGACGCACTCCATCGATCCGGTGATCGACATCGTGGACACGGTGCTCTACCTGGGCCCGCACGGGCACGTGGTCGGCAGTGCCGACGAGGTGCTGCGCTCCGAGGTGCTCAGCGAGCTGTACGGCGCTCCGGTGGAGGTCGTGCGTGTGGGTGGGAAGACGGTGATCCTGTAAATGCTGGAGCAAACGCAGTACCTGCTCGGGTTCGATTTCGTGATCGTTGCGCTGATTGCCTGCGCGATGCTGGGCGTGCTCTCGGGTGTGATCGCGCCGCTGATCGTGATGCGGAAAATGTCATTCGCGGTGCACGCTACTTCTGAGTTGGCGTTGATGGGTGCCGCGGTTGCGCTCGTGACGGGCCTGAACCTCAGCTTGGGGGCCGTCGTCGGCTCGATTGTGGCGGCGATCGTGCTCGTGCTTTTGGGGCTTCGCAGCGATACGGATTCGTCTGTGGGCGTGGTGATGAGCTTCGGCATGGGTATCTCCGTGCTGTGCATCCACCTCTACCCCGGCAACTCCACCACGGCGATGGCGCTGCTCACCGGCCAGATCGTCGGGGTGAGCAGGGAGAACCTCGGGGTGCTGACTGCCACCACGCTGCTAGTCGTGGTGGCCGTGATGGTGCTGTGGCGGCCGCTGCTGTTCGCCTCCGTAGACCCGGAGATGGCGGCCGCCAGCGGGGTACGCGTGAAGATGCTGGCCACGCTGTTCGCCATCCTGCTCGGCATGGCGGCCGCCCAGACCGTGCAGATCGTGGGCGTGCTGCTGGTGATGGCGCTGCTGATCACGCCCGGCGCGTCCGCGGTGGCCATTACGGCGCGGCCCGCGGCGGCGGTGGCGTGGTCTGTGCTCTTCGCGGAGCTCGCCGCCGTGGGCGGCATGCTGCTCTCGCTGGCGCCCGGCCTGCCGGTGAGTGTGATGGTGGCGTTCGTGTCCTTCGCCATCTACCTCGTGTGCCGGGCGGTGGGCTACTTCACGCGGCGCTGACGTGCGAACTCGCTGAGCACCACGCCGGCCGCGACGGAGGCGTTCAGGGACTCTACCCAGTCGGTCGTCGGGATGGACATGATCACGTCGCAGTTTTCCCGCACGAGCCTGGAGATGCCCTTGCCCTCCGAGCCGACGACGATGACTACCGGGTCGGTGGCGCCCTCGAAAGTGTCCAGTGTGTGCTCGCCGCCCGCGTCGAGGCCCACGACCATGTAGCCGTTGTCCTTGAACTGCTTGACAGTACGGGTCACGTTGGTCACACGCGCGACAGGCAGGCGAGCCGCTGTGCCCGCCGAGGTACGCCACGCCACGCCCGTCACCTGCGCGGAGCGGCGCTCCGGGATGATCACGCCGTGGCCGCCGAACGCGGCCGTCGAGCGGATCACCGCGCCAAGGTTGCGCGGGTCGGTGATGTTGTCCAGGATGACGAACATGCCGGTCTCCCCGCGGTCCGCCACACCCGCGACCAGGTCGAAGACGTCCGCGTACTTGTACGGCTGGATCTTCAGCCCGATACCCTGGTGCATGCCGTTGCCGGTCATCATGTCCAAGTCGTGGCGGTCCACCTCCTGCACCGGGATGTTGCGGGAGTTCGCCAGGGTGACGGCCTCGCTGAGGCGGTCGTCGTGCCCGGTGCCGCGTGCCACGAACAGCGCCTCGGCTGGCACCTTGGCGTGCAGGCACTCCACGACGGGGTTGCGGCCAACAACCATGTCCGGCAGCTCGCGCTCGTGGCGGCCCTGGTCGCGGCGCTTGCGCTCCAGCTTGCGCTTGTGCGCCGCGTGGTAGACGCGGTCCTCGGCCTTCGGGGTTGCGCCCTTGCCGCGCAGCCCGCGGCGACGCTGCCCGCCCGAGCCCTTCGTGGCGGTCTTCTTGTTCTTCTTCTGCTTATCGGGGCGGTGGTATGGCTTGGCCATTAGTTCTCCTTCAGTTGCCACTGCGCGCCGTCGGCGGTGTCGGTGACCTCGATGCCTGCGGCGGCAAGGCGGTCACGCACGGCATCGGCCGCGGCCCAGTCCTTCTCGGCACGCGCGGCGGCCCGGCGCTCAAGCTCGGCACCAACCAACACATCAAGTGCCTCGGTTACTCCATTATTTTTCGACGCCCCATCGTCCCACACACCGGGGTCCACCCCCAACACCGCGGCCATCGCACGCACCTGAGCAGCCAACTCGGCTGCCTTGGCGGTATCGTGCGCGGCGAGCGCCTTGTTGCCTTCACGGACCACGTTGTGGATTTCGGCGAGCGCGCGGGGCACGGAGAAGTCGTCGTCTAGCGCCTGGGCGAAGCCTTCGGTCCAGGTGGTCGACTCGGGCGTGCCGGCGCGATGCACGAAGTCCTCGATGCGGCGGTAGCCCGCCGCGGCCTCCTGCAGCGCCTCCGGCGAATACTCCAGCACGCTGCGGTAGTGCGCGGATCCCAGGTAGTAGCGCAGCTCCACCGGGCGCACGGCGTCCAGCATGTTGTCGATGCTCAGCACGTTACCCAGCGACTTCGACATCTTCTCGCCCGCCATGGTCACCCAGTGGTTGTGCATCCAGTACTGGGCGAAGCCATCACCCGCGGCGTGGGACTGCGCCTGCTCGTTTTCGTGATGCGGGAACTGCAGGTCCAGACCGCCGCCGTGAATGTCGAACTCGGCGCCCAGGTACCAAGTGGACATGGCGGAGCACTCCAGGTGCCAGCCGGGGCGGCCGTCGCCCCACGGGGTCGGCCAGCTCGGCTCGCCCGGCTTGGCGGCCTTCCACAGTGCAAAGTCGTGGCTGCCACGCTTGCCGTGCACGTCGCTCTCGCCCTGGTTCATCTCCTCGACACGGTTGCCGGACAGGGAACCGTAGTCGTCGCTCGCCTTCGTCCAGGCGGCCACGTCGAAGTAGACGGAGCCCTCGGAGGCGTAGGCGAAGCCGGCGTCGATAAGCCGCTGCATGTAGTCGACCATCTGGGTGACGTGGCCCGTGGCGCGCGGCTCGACAGACGGCGGCAACACGCCGAGGGTGTTGTAGGCGCGCGTGAACTCGCGCTCGTACGTGCTGACCCACTCCCACCACGGCCGATCGTGCTCGGCGGCCTTGTTTAAGATCTTGTCATCGATGTCGGTGACGTTGCGCACGAACGCGACGTCGTAGCCCTTGGCCGCGAACCAGCGGCGCACGATGTCGAACGCCACCCCCGAGCGCAAGTGCCCGATATGCGGGGCGGACTGTGGCGTGGCCCCGCACAAGTAGATGGAAACGTGGCCCTCACGCAGCGGGCGGAATGGACGCAGCGTGCGCGTCGCGGTGTCAAAAATCTGTTGGGTCTCGGCAGTCACGGCCCTTAGCTTAGTGCAACCAGCGCAGTAGCGACGGCAGCGCGCCCCTCACCCGAACCGGTGAAACCCATGTGGTCCGTCGTAGTCGCCGTCACCGACACAGGGGCGCCGAGCGCCTCCGAGAGCACGCGCTGCGCTTCCTCGCGCACCGGGCCCATCTTCGGGGTCTGGCCAATCATCTGCACCGACACGTTGATCACCTGGTGCCCATGCTGCTCGAGCAACTCCCGCAGCTCCTTGAGCAGCTGCGTGCCCCGCACCCCGTCATACTCCGGCCTACCCACCCCGACGAAGGACCCCAGGTCCCCCAGGCCCGTCGCCGAAAGCACCGCATCCACCACGGCGTGGCTGACAACATCGCCGTCCGAGTGCCCCTCGCAGCCGTCTTGGCCCTCGTGGAGGATGCCCGCGATCCAGCACGGCTTCCCGGCCTCGATCTGGTGCGCGTCCAACGCGGTACCGACTCTGAACTGTGGAAAATCTGTGTGCGACGTCATGCGCGCAAGCCTACCGCGTGCTCCCCGACGGCACCTCGAAGATTGTCGGCTCCGCCTCGTCCGTAATGCTCTGCGCCAGGCGCATGTCAATCGGCGTGGTGATCTTAAACGCCATCGGGTCCCCCTGCACCGTGTGCACGTCCACGCCGAACCACTCCATCAGGCTCGCGTCATCCGTGGCGACGAAGTCTGGCGTCCCTTCGTAGTACGCGCGGTTCGCGGCGAGCAGAGAACGCAGGTCAAAGCCCTGCGGCGTCTGCACCGCCCGCAGCGTCGAGCGATCCGGGGTGCCGACGACGCGCCCAGCTGCGTCGATCTCCTTAATGGTGTCGACGACCGGCAGCACCGGCACCACCGCGTCCGCGCCCTCGAGCACGGCGCGGGCGACGCGCGCGATCATACCGGGCGGGGTCAGGGCCCGGGCGGCGTCGTGAATGAGCACGCAGGCGTCCTCGTGCTCGATCGCCTTGAGGCCCTCGTAGATAGAATCGGCGCGCTCCGCGCCCCCGTGCACGAAGCGGACGTCGTGGCCTCGCAGCGTGGTGCGCGCGATCTCCTCCATCTCGGGGCTGACCACCACGATGATCGAGTCCACCACCTCGGCGGTCTCCATCGCGGTCACCGAGCGCTCCAACAGGCTGCGCCCACGCAGCGGCACGAACGCCTTCGGCACGCTCGCGCCGAGCCGCGTGCCCTGGCCTGCCGCAGCGACGACGGCCACTACCCTGCGAGACATTTGGCTACGTCCCGCTACTTCTCGTCGTCCTCATCGTCGTCGAAGCTGAGGTCATCCAGGTCGATGTCATCCTCGTCCTCAACCACCACGTCAGGCGCGAAGGAAATACCGGCCTTGACCTGCTCCTCAATAATCTTGCGGACGCCCTCTTCCAGCTCCTCGACCTTCTTCTCGTCGACTGGCTCCGCCAGCGCGAGTTCGCCGACGAGGATCTGGCGCGCCTTGCCCAGCATGCGCTTCTCGCCCGCAGACAGGCCCTTGCCCTGGTCACGGCGCCACAGGTCGCGGACAACCTCCGCCACCTTATTAATGTCACCGGACGCGAGGCGCTCCTGGTTCGCCTTGTAGCGGCGGGACCAGTTGCCGGCCTCCTCGACGTCGGTCTCGCGCAGCACCGAGAAGACCTTCTCCAGGCCCTCCTTGCCGACGACGTCGCGCACACCGACAAGCTCGGTGTTCTTTACAGGAACGCGGACCTCAAGGTCCGACTGGAGGATTTGCAGTACGAGAAAGTCGAGCGTTTCTCCGCCAATTTCGCGCTGCTCGATGTCGGCGATGCGTGCCGCACCATGATGCGGATAGACAACCACTTCTCCGACTTTGAATTCCATGAACACTCCTTGAGGATGACAACCGGCTCAGTAACCTCACCACCCTACCATTACGGGCCGTAATGGGGACGCGCACCCGCGATGCGCCGAACTCAACTAAAGTTTAACCCCACCCGCGCCGCCTGGGCCTGGTACGCGTGAGGAAACTGTGAAAAGTCTAGGTCCAGGCGCTAGGGTTGTGCGGAGAAACATATATGTGAAACAAGAACGATGGAGGACACCCACGTGAAGTCCCTGAAGCCGGTTTTCGCACTCGCAACCGCACTGCTCATGGCCGGATGCTCCGCAGGCCAAATCACTCAGACCTCTGACCAGGTGGCTGCAGTTGACGGCGCCAACGTCGAAACCGAGAACGGCGAGCTGGCCGTACAGGACGTCACCGTCGTCCTCGACGAGACCGGCTCCGCAGCACTGAAGTTCAGCGCGCTGAACCAGGACACGTCGATGACGTCGCACTCGCTGCGTTCCGTTTCCGTTGACGGCACCCCGGTCAGCATCGAATCCTCGAAGGAAATCGGCTACAACTGCGTGCTTGTTGGTGACTCCGCTGCAGGCTTGGACCGCATGCCGCAGGATGACGGCAAGAACTGCATCGAGTACATCCGCACCGCCCTGCCGAACGACAGCTTCGCGTACGGCGGCACCGTGCCTGTGACCTTCACGTTCGACACCGGCACCCTCGAGGTCAACGCCCCGGTTTCCGCTCCGCTGCTGCCTTCCGGCCAGGTCCACCGCGACCTGAACAAGTAAGGCTCTATGGCGAAGAAGCCTCGGGTGATCCACACCTGTTCCGAGTGTGGATACTCCTCTCCTAAGTGGCTTGGCCGCTGCCCTGAATGCGGCTCTTGGGGGACATTGCAAGAATCAGCGCCGGTGGTTACCGCCACCCGCGCGACGGGGGTCTCCAGTGCGCCGCGTGCCGCTGCACTCACGCCGCAAACGCCTGCGCGCCCAATCACAACTATCGACGCCGCCGCGACCAAGACGGTGCGCTCCGGCATCGGCGAGCTTGACCGGGTGTTGGGCAACGGCGTCGTGCCTGGGTCGGTGGTGCTCATGGCGGGCGAGCCGGGCGTCGGCAAGTCGACGCTGCTGCTTGAGGTGGCCTCGCGCTGGGCGGCGATCGATGGGCGCAAGGCGCTCTACGTCACCGCCGAAGAGTCGGCGGGGCAGGTCCGCGGGCGCGCCGAACGCACCGGCGCACTGCGGGAGCGCCTCTACCTGGCGGCCGAGTCCAACCTGGACATCGTGTTTGGTCACGTGGAGCAGATCAAGCCCTCGCTGCTCATCGTGGACTCGGTACAGACGATGCACGCTCCCGGTGTGGAGGGCGTGCCGGGCGGCGTGGCGCAGTCCCGCGCGGTCACGGCCGCGCTGACCACGCTGGCGAAGACCACTCACCTGCCGATTCTGCTGGTAGGGCACGTGACCAAGGACGGCAACGTCGCGGGCCCGCGAGTGCTCGAGCACCTGGTGGACGTGGTGCTGAACTTCGAGGGCGACCGGCAATCAAGCCTGCGTATGCTGCGCGGCATCAAGAACCGATTTGGCGCGACCGATGAGGTGGGCTGCTTCGAGCAGACCGCCGAGGGGATCCGCGAAGTACCGGACCCGTCCGGGCTGTTCCTCTCCCACCGCGGCCGCACCCCGGATGGTTCCGCGGTGACCGTGGCGATGGACGGGGTGCGCCCAATGCTCGCGGAGGTGCAGGCGCTCACCGTGGACCCGGTGAACAAGTCGCCCCGGCGCGTGGTCACGGGCCTGGACGGCAACCGCGTGCCGATGGTGCTGGCGGTCCTGCAGGCGCGCTGCGGGCAGCGCACGAACGACAAGGACGCCTACGTGGCAACCGTGGGTGGGGTGCGCATCACGGAGACCGCGACCGACCTAGCGGTGGCGCTGGCGACCTGGTCGAGCCTGCACGAGACACCGCTGCCACCAAAGACGGTGGTGATCGGGGAGGTCGGCTTGGCCGGCGAGATCCGGCGGGTGCCAAACCTGGGCCGTCGCCTGCAAGAGGCAGCACGCCTGGGATACGAGCACGCAATCGTGCCCGCGGGCGAGTCACTGCAGGTCCCGGGCCTGCGAATTGAGCAGGTGGCCACGGTTGGCCAGGCTATCGCTACACTTGCACAGCATGAGTGATGACACGATGCGCGCCGCCCTCGAGCGCCTCGCCCCCGGCACCGCACTTCGCGACGGCCTCGAGCGAATCCAACGTGGCCACACCGGTGGCCTCATCGTCCTCGGCGACGGGCCGGAGGTCGTCGAGATTTGCGACGGCGGCATCGCCTTCGACGTCGCCTTCCAGCCACCGCTGCTGCGCGAGCTGTGCAAGATGGACGGCGCCGTCGTTTTATCCGCCGACGGCTCCCGCATCACCCACGCCAACGTGCAGCTCGTGCCCAGCCCGCACTTCCCCACCAGTGAGTCCGGCACCCGCCACCGCTCCGCGGAACGCACCGCGCTGCAGACCGGCAGGCCGGTCATCTCGGTGTCGGCGTCGATGAATACGGTGACGGTGTACGCGGGTGGGCGTCGCCACCGCTTGGAGGAGCCGGCGGTCCTGATGGGCCGGGCGAACCAGGCACTGTCCACGGTGGAGCGCTATCGCCAGCGCCTCGACATGTCGAACCACCGCCTGTTCGTGGCAGAGATGAACAACTATGCCACCGTCGCCGACGTGCTCAACGTGCTGCAGCGCCAGCTGATGCTCGAGCGCGCCGTCACCGATCTGGAGCTGAGCATTGTGGAGTTGGGTGTCGACGCCCGCCAGCTCAGCCTGCAGCTTTCCGAGCTGGAGGGCAACAACGCCCACGACGTTGAGATGCTGGTGCGCGACTACATCGCGACGACCACCGTGCCCACGGACGAGCAGGTCCACCAGGCCCTCGATGCCTTGGACACCCTGCCGGATTCGGAGCTGCTGAACACGACCACGTTGGCGCGCCAGCTGGGGCTGCCCGCGAACGAGGAGAACCTCGTGCAAGCGCTGATCCCACGTGGCTACCGGGCGCTTGCGCGCGTGCCTCGCGTGCAGAAGTTCTTGATGGATCAGATCGTGGCCGTCTTCGGCACGCTGCCCGCCATTTTGGAGGCGCAGCCGGAAGACTTGAGCTCCGCAGACCACGTGACCAGCCTGTGGGCGCGCCACATCTACGAGGGGTTGCGCCGCCTCAGCTAAGTCAGGTTGAACGGGACTGCGTCGGAGGCGTTGTCGCCGATCACGGTGTGCAGGTAGTAGGACCCAGCTGGTACCGGCTGGCGGTCGGTGCACACGTTCGACTGCGAGCTGGTACCCGACCAGCGGGCTTCAAAGCCACGCTTCGAGTCACGCGGGAACGTCTCCTGACCAGCAAAGACAGGGTCAAAGCAGTCGACGTCGGACCACACGCGGTTGTTGGTAGCCATGTCGTAGACTTCAAAACGCATGATGTTGGTGTCCAGGTCGATGACGCAGTCCGCGTCCGTCGGGTTCTGCACTTCCATGTAGAACACCGGCTGCTCCCCTACCGCGTACGACGGCTGGTTTGTCGACGCCACCACACGCAAATCCTTCAGCTCACATGTGCCTGATGGGGCAGCCTGCGTGTGCTCTGCTGACGAGGTCGGCTCGGTCGGCTCACCGGATGCGCTTTCCTTTGCAGTTTCGGACTCACTCGGCGTCGCGGCACCCGGTTCCGGCACCGTCGGCTCCGTGACAGGCGTGGTGGTGGGCGAAGTGGACGTCGATACGTCGGCGTCGCCGCCGCCTGAGCGCGCCATAGCGCTCAACCCCCACACCAGGAACACCACGAGCACCAACAACGCAACGAGCGCCGCAACGCGGCGGCGCCGGTAGATCTCGGGAGGAAGCGGATGCTGGTTAGTCATGCCCCTTACTCTATACCGAAGTTTTCCATGGTCGGGTGAACCTGGCCATCGGCAAGTTGGTAGCGTGCCGCAACTACGCCGACAGTGCCGTTCGCCAAACGCTCCGCGAGCACCGGCACGCGCTCAATGAGGTGCTGCGCGCTCAAGTTCGCGTGGGTGACCTCAACATCCTTCGGGTCACGCGTGGGCGACTGAAGCACCGACGGCACGATCTTCTCCACGAACACGCGCACCAACCCGTCCGGGACTTCCTCCGTCTCCACCGCGTTGAGCGCCGTACCGACCGCGCCACAGGACTCATGCGACAGGAACATCACCAGCGGCACATTCAGCCCTTCCACCGCGTACTCGACGGAGGCGGACACCGCGGCGTCGACGCAACCGCCCGCTGTGCGGATGACGAAAATGTCGCCGAAGCCGACGTCGAAAAGCAGCTCAACTGGGACACGCGAATCCGAGCAAGCGACGACGGCGGCGATGGGGTTCTGGCCGTCTCGGAGCTGTTCGCGCCACGTGGGGTCGCGGTGCGGGTGCGTCTCCTGGCTTGCAACGAATCGTTCATTTCCTGCCCTGAGGAGTTCCCACACCTCACGAGGCGTCTTTTCTGTACTCATAGGCTATATTTTGGCAGAGATGACTGAGGATATGGCCAAAATTCGAACAAACCTCCAACCCGCCGAGATTAACCCGTGGTACCGCGCCAACGCGCGTGAGCTTCCGTGGCGCGCACCAGGCACAAGCGCGTGGGGCGTGCTACTCAGCGAGGTGATGAGCCACCAGACACAGGTGGCGCGCGTCGCCCCCATCTGGGAGGAGTGGATGCGGCGCTGGCCCACCCCGGAAGCCTTCGCAGCCGCCGGCGCCGACGAGGTGTTGCGCGCCTGGGGCAGCCTCGGCTACCCGCGCCGCGCGCTGCGTCTGCTGGAGTGCGCGCGAGTGATCACTGAGCTTCATGACGGCCACGTCCCCCGCAGCGTGGAGGAGCTGCTGGCACTGCCCGGCATCGGCGATTACACGGCCCGCGCCGTGGCCTGCTTCGCGTACAGGGAAAACGTGCCGGTGGTGGACACGAACGTGCGCCGGGTGGTCGCGCGCGCCGAGCGCGGGCGGCCCGTCGCACACCCGCGCAAGGCGGAGCTCCAGGAGGTGGCGGCACTGCTGCCCGCCGACGATTTGGAGTGGGACGGCCCGACCTTTTCGGTCGGCCTGATGGAGCTCGGCGCCCTCGTGTGCACCGCCACAAACCCGGACTGCGGGGCGTGCCCGGTCAGCCGCTGCGCGTGGGTGGCAGCGGGCAAGCCAGAGCCGAACCCGGAGGAGCAGCGCAAGAAGAAGACACAGCGCTTCGCCGGCACCGACCGGCAGGTGCGCGGCAAGATCATGCGGGTGTTGCGCGGCGCGTCCGCACCCGTGCCACAACGCGACATCGACGTGGTGTGGCCCGATGCAGCGCAACGCTCCCGCGCCCTATTTTCACTCCTTGAGGACGGCCTCGCCGTCCAAGACGACGCCGGCTACTTCCACCTACCGCGGTAATTAAACCCACCGGGCAGCTTCACCCACACGCCGCCGCGCGAGTTGAACGTGACAGGGCCGACCTTCGTGGAAGCCGAAGCACCAGACTTAGAGAAGTTCAGCCACGAGTTCTTACTCACCTTGTGCTTCTTGCGATAATAAATTCCCATGCGCTCAGACTACACATAGACTGTCCGCATGACTTCGAGCGTTTTGATCGCATTCGCGATGACCCTGTTGGCCGGCATCTCCACCGGCATCGGCGGGGTGGTCGTGGCGCTCAAGTCCACCATTGGCGACAGGTTCCTCGCCGGCAGCCTCGGGTTCTCCGCTGGAGTGATGGTCTACATCTCACTCGCGGAGCTGCTCCCCGCGGGCATTGACGCCCTCGACCAGGGCCGCGCGATCCTCGGGTTCTTCGGCGGGGTGGCGCTGATCGCGGTGATCGACAAGCTGGTGCCGCACGACATCAACCCGCACGAAAGCATCCAGGGCGACGAGGACAAACGCGCCCAAGCGATGCGGCGCGCCGGCGTGATCACCGGCGTGGCAATCGCCCTGCACAACTTCCCCGAGGGCTTCGCCACCTTCATGTCCGCGCTCGCCGACCCGTACCTGGCCATCCCGATCGCCGTCGCGATCGCGCTGCACAACATCCCAGAAGGCGTCGCCGTGGCAGTCCCGCTACGCGAAGCCACCGGCCGACGTTGGTGGGCCGCCGGGTGGGCCACCCTCTCAGGGCTTGCTGAACCGCTCGGAGCGCTCGTCGGGTACCTCATCCTCGCGCCCTTTATGGGGCCGACCACGATGGGCTACTCCTTCGCGGTGATCGCCGGAATCATGGTGTTCATCAGCTTCGACAAGCTGCTGCCGAACGCGATTGCTACCGGGCACCACCACTACAGCGTCTACGGCGTCATGGGTGGCATGGCGATTATGGCCGTGAGCCTCATGCTGCTGCCCTGACAATTGTACGTCACAGACATTTGTACGTTAAACTCCCGACCATGAAACATCATTGGTCAAAAATTTCCCTGACCATAGCCTGCGCTATGGCCCTCGGCGCCACGACAGCGCCCATCGTTGACGCCACCCCACTTTCATCCGAGAGCGCCACCTCCCAGCGCTTCACGCAACGTGTGAAGCCACAGCTCGTCCGCTACGAAACCACCACCGAGGACGGCTCCCGCGCCCCCGTCACCGCCACCCTCTACGACACCCCCGACGCCAAAGGTCTCGTCGCCTTCGCCCCCGGCACGCGCGGCCTCGGAGACCACTGCGCCCCGAGCAACAGCCCCGCTATTCTGCGCACAGCCAACTAAAAATCAGTCAATATTGACTACGAGCGCGGCATCGTACGCAAGCTTGTCGACGCCGGCTACCGCGTCATCGTCACCGACTACGTCGGCCTCGGCACCCCAGGCACGCACACCTACCTCAACCGCATCGACCAAGGCCACGCCGTCATCGACGCTGCCCGCACCGCCGCACACGACGGCGAAAAAATCGCTTTCTGGGGCTACTCCCAAGGCGGTGGCGCCTCCGCCGCAGCAGCCGAACTCGTCGCCGACTACGCACCCGAACTCAACGTCGTCGCCGCATTCGTCGGCGCCCCACCCGCCGATCCGCTCGCAGTCCTGGAACAAGCAACCAGCAAGCAGATCAGCGCCGTCGTCGGCTTCGCCGCTGTCAGCTTCGCGTCCACCTACCCTGACTTCCGCGAAGCCCTCTACGCCGAACTCAACGAAGAAGGCGTCGATACGCTCGAGGCGCTCTCCAATGCCTGCATGGCGGAGGCACCCCGCGTCGCGCCGAAACCCTTCACCGAGTACACCAAGAGCGGCGAAAGCCTCGCCGAACTCGCCCAGGCCAACGCGACCCTGCGGGCGCGCCTCGACCAGAACAAACTCGGCCGCGTGCCCACGAGCATGCCGACCCTCGTGCTCACCAACCCTGACGACGACCTGGTCCCTTCTCCACAAGTGACCCAGCTCGCCCGCGACTACTGCAGCGTGGGCGCACCGGTGGAGTACCGAGCAGTTGCCATGCAAGGTGTCCGCCCCGAAGCCCCCTTCGCCAACGTCGACGGCTCCGCCCACACCCTGCCCCTCTACCTAGAAAGCTCCAACGCCATCACCTGGCTCGACGAGCGCTTCGACCCCGACGCGGCCGCATTCACCGCAACCTGCCCCATCCCCGACACTCCCCCAATCCAGTCTGACCATCTCATCCTGCAGTACACCAACGAAACCATCGGCGCGATCTTCCTCGGCATCCTCGGCGTGCTCAGCGCCGTTGGGATGGGTGCCTGGATGGTCGGCACGGGGCTGATGCGCTGACCTAGTTCGGGCAGAGGGGCGTCGTTTACAATGACCGACTATGCACATTCGGTCTACACTTTCAGCGCTGTGCGCCCTCGCACTCGCCGCTCCCCTCGCCCCCTCCGCCGCCGCGAGCTCGCTCGACCCGTTGAGCTCCGTGGCGGAGGTGGGCTCCTCCGCCATCAAATCCGCCTTCCGCCCCGCGCCGAAAGTCGTGCGCTACGAAACCACCACTGAGTCCGGCACGCGCGCGCCAGTCACCGCCACCCTCTACGACAGGGACAACGCGAAGGGGCTCGTCGTCATCGCGCCCGGCACCCGCGGTATGGCCGACCACTGCGCACCCAGCAAGAACACCTCGCTGATCTCCTCCGACTCAGGGACCTCCTTCAGCGTCGACTACGAGCGCCCCATGGCCCACATGCTTCTCGACGCCGGCTACCGCGTCATCGTCACCGACTACGTCGGCCTCGGCACCCCAGGTACGCACACGTATCTCAACCGCGTCGACCAGGGACACGCCGTCATCGACGCCGCCCGCTACGCCGCACACGACGGCGAAAAAGTCGCGTTCTGGGGCTACTCCCAAGGCGGCGGCGCATCCGCCGCAGCAGCCGAACTCGTCGCCGACTACGCACCCGAACTCAACGTGGTCGCCGCATTCGTCGGCGCCCCACCCGCCGACCCACTGGCCGTACTCGAACAGTCCCGCGGGACTCTGATCACCCCAGTCGCCGGTTTCGCCGCCGTCTCCTACTCCTCCACCTACCCCGACTTCCGCGAAGCCCTCTACGCCGAACTCAACGCGGAAGGCGTGCGCACCCTCGACGCCCTATCCAAGGCGTGCATCCTCGACGCCGTCCGAATCGCCCCCAAGGAATTCAAGGCCTACACGAAACGTGGCGTCAACCTGGCCGAACTCGCCCACGACAACCCCGTCCTGCGAGCCCGCCTCGACCAGAACAAGCTCGGCCGCGTCCCCACCAAAGTCCCAACACTCGTGCTCACCAACCCCGACGACGACATGGTCCCCGCCCCACAAGCCGTCCAACTCGCCCGCGACTACTGCACGCTCGGCTCACCCGTGGAGTACCGCAGCGTCTCTATCCCCGGCACCCGATCCACGCCACTCGACTCCGGGTCCTCCACCACCCCATTCGCAAACCTCGCCGGTGCTGGCCACGCCCTGCCAATCGTCCTCGAGACCGCCCACGTGATCACCTGGCTCGACGAGCGCTTCGACCCACACGCGCCAGCCTTCACCCCGAACTGCAACATCCCCGACAACACCTCCATCAACACCGCCTCGAACTACCAGTACACCGGACCAGTCGCCGACGCCATCCTCTTCGGCATCTTCGCTGTACTCAGCGCTGTAGGTTTAGGCACCTGGCTCGTTGGCTCCGGCCTGCCGAACCCGGCTTTGGTGTGGGCGCACCAAATTCGCTGATTTGGGAGCGCGTTTTTTGCGTTTCCCCCAGGTCGCTGCCACCGCGCGAGGGAATTTGGTGCATCTTTGGATGCGCTGAGTGCCAAAGGACGCAATTCTAAAATCCACGGCCTCCATTCTTGCAGGTCAGAAACGTGCTAGACGTATAAGGTTGCGTCTATTGGCACTGGACCGGCTACGATCGCACCAAATTCGCTGATTTAGGAGCGCGTTTTTGCGTTTCCCCAGGTCGCTAACGCCGCGCGAGGGAATTTGGTGCATCTTTGGATGCGCTGAGTGCCAAAGGACGCAATTCTAAAATCCACGGCCTCCATTCTTGCAGGTCAGAAAAGCACTAGACGTATATGGGTGCGTCTATTGGCACCAATACCCACCCCACCAAGACAAAAAGAAAGCCGCACCACCAGGGTGCGGCTTTCCAACCTATTGATTAGACCGGTTCAGGTCCCCGACCGTCGGAATCGGAGTCGGAGTCAGGCTCAGGACCAGACTCTGCGCGCTCGTCCGGGAACTGGGAGGCCTCGGTCTCCGGGGTGCCCTCGGAAGGGGCGATGTCACGCACGGCTTTCTCCTCAGGTTCGTCGGACGCGGCGTCCTCACCGAACGTCTCCGCTGGCAGCGGGCGTGGGCGCGGAGTGAACGTGAAGGTCGCGTCCGGCGCTGCCTTGCCGCGGGTGTTGCGGGCGGCTTCGACGTCGCCGTCCCAGCCTTCGACGTCGACGGTAATGATCTCGCCGGCGCCGATCTCGCCGAACAGGATCTTCTCCGAAAGCAGGTCCTCGATCTCGCGCTGGATGGTGCGACGCAGCGGGCGCGCACCGAGCACTGGGTCGAAGCCGCGGATGGCCAGGAGGTTCTTGGCCTTCTCGGTAAGCTCGATGCCCATGTCCTGCGCGGCCAGGTTGGTGTCCACGCGGCTGATGAGCAGGTCCACCATCTGCACGATTTCTTCCTGGGTCAGCTGGCGGAAGACCACGATTTCGTCGATGCGGTTGAGGAACTCTGGTCGGAAGTGCTTCTTCAGCTCGTCGTGAACCTTGTTCTTCATGCGCTCGTACTGGGCATCGGCGTCGGTGGCGGTGTTGCCGGTGAAGCCGAGGCCGACTGGCTTGGAGATGTCGCCGGTACCCAGGTTGGAGGTGAAGATGAGCACGGTGTTCTTGAAGTCCACCATGCGGCCCTGGCCGTCAGTGACGTGGCCTTCCTCGAGCACCTGGAGCAGCGTGTTGTAAATCTCCTTGTGCGCCTTCTCGATCTCGTCGAAGAGGACCACGGAGAACGGCTTGCGGCGGACCTTCTCGGTGAGCTGGCCGCCCTCCTCGTAGCCGACGTATCCCGGAGGGGCACCGAAGAGGCGGGAAGCGGTGAAGCGGTCGTGGAACTCGCCCATGTCGACCTGGATGAGGGAGTCCTCGTCGCCGAAGAGGAACTCGGCAAGTGCCTTGGACAGCTCCGTCTTACCAACGCCGGACGGGCCGGCGAAGATGAAGGAGCCGGATGGTCGCTTCGGGTCCTTGAGCCCGGCGCGGGTGCGTCGGATGGAGCGCGACAGGGCGCGGACGGCTTCGTCCTGGCCGATGATGCGCTTGTGCAGCTCGGACTCCATGTTGAGCAGGCGCGAGGACTCGGACTCGGTGAGTTTGAAGACTGGGATGCCGGTCCAGTGCGCGAGCACATCGGCGATCTGGTCTTCACCGACCTCGGCGATTTCCTCGAGGTCGTCAGAGCGCCACTTCTTTTCCTTTTCCTTGCGCTCCTCGCCGAGCTTGCGTTCGGTATCGCGCAGGCCAGCCGCCTTCTCGAAGTCCTGGGCGTCGATGGCGGCTTCCTTCTCACGGCGGACGTCGGCGATGCGCTCGTCGACTTCGCGCAGCTCGGAAGGGGCGGTCATGCGCTTGATGCGCATGCGGGCGCCGGCCTCGTCGAGGAGGTCGACGGCCTTGTCCGGCAGGAAGCGGTCGTTGATGTAGCGGTCCGCGAGGGTGGCGGCGGCCTTGAGGGCGTCGTCGGTGTAGGAGACGCGGTGGTGCGCCTCGTAGCGGTCGCGCAGGCCACGCAGGATGGTGACGGTGTCCTCGACGGAGGGCTCGTCGACCTGGACGGGCTGGAAGCGGCGCTCGAGGGCGGCGTCCTTCTCAATGTGCTTGCGGTACTCGTCGAGCGTCGTCGCGCCGATGGTCTGGAGTTCGCCGCGTGCCAGCTTCGGCTTGAGCAGCGAAGCAGCGTCGATGGCGCCTTCGGCAGCGCCGGCGCCGACGAGGGTGTGGATCTCGTCGATAAACAGGATGATGTCGCCGCGCTGGTTGATCTCCTTGAGCACCTTCTTCAGGCGCTCCTCGAAGTCACCGCGGTAGCGTGAGCCTGCAACCAGAGAGCCCAGGTCGAGGGAGTAGACCTGCTTGTCCTTGAGCGTTTCGGGGACGTTGCCGTTCGCAATGTCGAGCGCGAGGCCCTCCACGACGGCAGTCTTGCCGACGCCCGGCTCACCAATGAGCACCGGGTTGTTCTTGGTGCGGCGCGAGAGCACCTGCATGATGCGCTCGATTTCCTTGTCGCGTCCGACCACCGGGTCGAGCTTGCCCTCGCGGGCTGCTGCGGTGAGGTTGCGGCCGAACTGGTCGAGCACGAGCGAGTTGGAACGCTCGCCCTGCTGGCCCGGGCGCGGCCCACCCATGATGCCTGGGCCCTGGCCGGCGCCCGCGAAGCCCGGACCGCCGCCCTGCGGGGTCTCCGGGTTCTGTGCTTCGCCGCCCTCGTAGCCGGAGAGCAGCTGGATGACCTGCTGGCGCACGCGTGGCAGGTCGGCGCCGAGCTTAATCAGCACCTGGGCTGCGACGCCATCACCCTCCCGGATGAGGCCGAGCAGCAGGAACTCGGTGCCGATGTACTTGTGCCCCATCTGCAGGCCTTCGCGCAGGGAGAGCTCCAGTACCTTCTTGGCGCGTGGGGTAAATGGGATCTGGTCAGTGACCGGCTGCGTGCCGTGCCCGATGATCTCGATGACTTCGGAGCGGACGTCGTCAAGATTGATACCCATGGACTCGAGCGCCTTTGCTGCGACGCCTTCGCCTTCTTTAATAAGTCCGAGCAGGATGTGTTCGGTACCCATGAAGTTATGGTTCAGCTCGCGCGCCTCCTCCTGGGCTAAGACGATGACGCGGCGGGCCCTATCGGTAAACCTCTCAAACAACTGGCTGACCCCTTACTAATAACGGTTTTTAAAGAGTTGTCACCAACCATAACGCCCCCGGCGGACACATCGTCCCGCCGAGGGCGTCACTTCATGGCTTCAGGGGCCATTACACCAGCTCAGGTCGGGTGTTCGCTCGTAGCGAACAGAGGCTTTTCGACGCCTCCTCCGGCCCCAACCGGCCAGTTTAGAGCAGGTCGCGCAGCACCGGATCCGCGATCTTGAGCACGTTCTCGCGTGCTTCCTTCGCGGTCGGGGCGTCGACGGCAAAGTTCGCCATCTGGCGGCAGGTGTCACGGTCGTGCAGGCGCAGCGCGGCGCGCACCGCGTTGACCTTGCCCGGCGCCATGGACAGGGAGCTCACGCCCAGGCCGACGAGGACGAGCGCCATGAGCGGGTCGCCGCCTGCCTCGCCGCACACGCCGATGGACTTGCCGGTGGCTTCGCCGCCGCGGCAGGTCTCACGGATCATGGCCAGCGTTGCCGGCTGCCACGGGGTGAGCAGCTCTGCCAGCTCGCCCTGCATGCGGTCGGCAGCCATGGTGTACTGCGACAGGTCATTGGTGCCGATGGATGCGAAGTCCGCGATGTCCAGGATGTGGGAGGAGCGGATCGCGGCCGCGGGAGTCTCCACCATCACGCCGACCTTCGGCAGGCCGTGGGCGCGTGCGCGCTCCGTGAACCAGCGGGTCTCCTCGACCGTGGCCACCATTGGGGCCATCACCCACAGTTCAGCCTCCGGGACAGCCTTGTGTGCTGCGGCCAGCGCCTTGAGCTGGTCGTCGAGGAGGTCTTCGCGGGCCATGGACAGGCGCAGGCCGCGACGGCCCAGTGCCGGATTCTCTTCCTCGCCGAGGTCGGCGAAGGACAGCGGCTTGTCGGCGCCTGCGTCCAGGGTGCGCACGACGACGCGGCGGTCACCGAATGCGCGCAGCACCTTGGTGTACGTCTCGGTCTGCTCCTCGACGCTCGGGGCAGAGTCGCGGTCCAGGAAGAGGAACTCGGTGCGGAACAGGCCGGAACCTTCCAGGTCGTAGCCGGAGGCCTTTGCGGCGTCGTCCGCGGTGCCGATGTTGGCCAGCAGCTTCACGCGGTAGCCGTCGCGGGTGGCACCCTCACCGGAGGAACCAGCCAGCGCAGCGGCGCGGCGGCGGGACCGCTCTTCGAGTTCGGCGACGTCCGACTCGTTCGGGGCGACGATCACTTCGCCGACGCCGCCGTCGAGGGCGATCGCTGGGGCGTCGACAAGCGCTTCGCTAATGCCCTTGACCTGCACCGCTGCGGGGATGCCGAGCTGCGCGGCGAGGATCGCCGTATGCGATGTCGCGCCGCCGGCCTCCGTCACGATGCCGACGACCAACTCCGGATCCAGCGTGGCCGTCTCAGCAGGTGCAAGGTCGTTCGCGACGAGCACGGACGGCTCGGTCAGCGCTGGAACGCCCGGCTCCGGCAGCCCGCGCAGGCGCGCGGTGGCGCGGTCGCGGATGTCGTAGAGGTCGGTGACGCGCTCAGCCATGTAGCCGCCGAGCTTGCGGAACTTCGCCGCGTAGGCCTCCACCGCGTCGTGGACCGCCTTGGTCACGCCGCTGCCCTTCTTCAGCTCTTTCTTAATGCCGCGCACCAGGCCACGGTCCTTCGCCAAGGCGGCGGTGGCCTCAAGGACAGCCTTGGATGTTTCGGAGTTTGCGTGCTCTGCGCGCGCCGTCAGGGACGCGGAGACTTCTTCCAGGACCGCGACGACACGCTCGCCGTCAGCGTCTGGGTCGGTGCATGGTTGTTCGTGCTCGTCGATACCAACGGCGGGTGTAACAACTGCGACCGGGCCAGAGGCGGTACCTGAGGAAACCCCGATCCCATACAAGACGGTGCGGTCAGTCATGAGTGTGTCCTTTCAGCAATCAAGCTAATGGTATTACATTTGATGGTACGCGCTGAGGCGCGCAATGTGCAGAGCAAGGTACGCAATTTCATCTTCTGTCAACGCTGTATCGAAGCGAAGCTCCACTACAGCGGCCACTTTTCGGGCGCACTCAACTTCCCGCGGGTAACTGCGCGTCAACTCACGCGCCAGCGGAGAATTTCCGCGCTCGAGTTGTTTCCCCTGCTCAAGGCGAACAAACAAATAACGAATGTGTGTAATAAACCGGGCCACATTTATCGACGCCGCTTCGAACTCCACCCCAAACTCAGCCGCAATGATCTGCATCATCTGCTGAATCAACCCCGTCATCCGGTACGTATGCGCCAGGTCACCGGTGTTGAAACCGGCGTTGACCAGGTGCATCGCAAGCGCGGTGGCTTCGGTGGTGGGCAGGGTGGCGTCGAAAAGAATGTTGATGTGCTCCAGCAGGCGTTCGCCCTGTGCATACTCTGCTGGGTACAAGTGCTGGACCTCGGCGCGCAACGGGTAGGCGATCTCTTCGCCGCGGGAGGCCCGCTCAAGTGCATTAATAATGTGGTCCGTCACCGCGGTGACCAGCGTGATGCTGGGCTTTGCGCCCACGGCCTCCAACGCTGCGGTCACACGGTGTATATCTTCGGCGGGAAGCCCGGCAATCATTTGGCCGGAGTGGTCCGGGTCCCGACCATCCGCCGGAACAAATACTCGCTGCACCTTCGACTCGTCGAGGACGTCGCCTTTCTTTGCCCCAAAGGCGATGCCTCGACCGGTCACCACAACATCCTCCGACCCGCGGCGGGCCAGGACGACGTTGTTGTTAAAGATGCGCAGTATTTGCATGTGTTCGACCCTACTTGGTTACCCCCAACAGTGGCTGGCCGACCTCGGCCTCACCAGTGGCGATATCTTCCACAGCGGCCAGCGACTTGGAGTTGACCACGGTCATAATCACCGTGGTGTCCACGCCGTGACCTGCGATTGCGCCGAAGTCGACGTCCGCGAGGGCGTCGCCAATCTCGACGCGCTGCTTCTTCTCCACGAGCGGGGTGAAGCCTTCGCCCTTCAGCTTGACGGTGTCAATGCCGATGTGGACGAGGACCTCGACGCCGTCGTCAGTCTTGATGCCGTAGGCGTGCCCCGTCTTCGCAACAGAGATCACCTTGCCAGCAACCGGCGCCACAACCTTCTCGACGCCACCTTCCGGCAGCACACCAATCGCCTGGCCGAGCGCACCGGATGCGAACGCGGCGTCCTGGATCTGATCCATCGGGACAACCTTGCCTGCGATCGGCGCGGTGACCTCGCGGGTGTCCGCTGCTGGGGTCGCCGCAGCTGCAGGCGCGTCGGCATCTGCTGCTGCAGCGGCTGGAGCGGCCGCCGCTGGGACCGCCGCCGGAGCTGCTGCAACTGCCGGAGCTTCCTCCTGCTCTTTTTCCTCCTGTGCCGCGCGTGCGCGAGCCAGGGCCTCTTCACGCTCCTCCGGCGTGCGGTAGTCGGTGAAGTAAATGACAAAGAAGGAAGTGAAGAACGCAACCGCAATCGCGATGACGTAGACCCACATCGGGCTGAAGACCACGGTGGTCAAAAGCGAGGTGAACACGAACGCGTTGGTCTGCACACCACCGAACGGGGTGCCCAGGATCGCGATGGTCAGGCCACCGGTGAAGCAGCCCACCAGCATGCGCGGGTAGATCCTCTTGTAGCGCAGGTGAATACCGTAGAGGGACGGCTCCGAAATACCACCGAACAGACCAGCTGCCAGCGCCGACCCGGAGGTCTGGCGCATGACTGGATCCTTATCGCGCAGCGAGAGCGCGAACACAGCCGCGGTTGCACCGAAGCAGGCGAAGTTCCAGGCACCCATTGGGCCCTGGATGAAGTCGTAGCCCAGGGTCTGGATGTTGACCAGCATGAGGGCGTTGAGCGGCCAGTGCAGGCCGAGCGGCACCAGGAACGGGTACAGCATCGGGATCAAGATTGCGAACACGAACGGCGCGTTGCCATTGAGCCATGCAAGGCCAACACCGATCCACGCGCCGAGCGCGTAGCCGAGCGGGCCAATCACGATCGCGGTAACCGGGATCATCACCAAGAGGGTGAGGAACGGCACGAACACCATGTGGACCGCGGATGGAATAATCTTCTGGAAGCCCTTGTACACCAGGGCCGCCACGACCGCCATGATCAGCGGCACGAACACGTTGCCGCCGTAGTCAGGCAGCACCATCGGCAAGCCCATCACCGTCACGCGGCTGACCTCGGTGCCGAGCAGGTTGTTGACCTCAGTCACAGCATCCGGGTGGTCCGCCAGCCCCATGAACTCGGGGGTGAACAGCGCCAGGATGACAGCGGCAGGCACCCACGGCTCAATGTTGAGCTTCTTGCCCGCGTTGTACGCCACCATCACCGGCAGGAAGTAGAACACCGAGCGCCACATCGCGTCGACGAACTGCCAACCCGGCGTCTTGACCTCCGCACGGAAGTCAACAAAGCCCAGCGCGTCCATCACCGCAGCAAACGCAATAATTAGCGACGCCCCAAGCAACACACCCAGAATCGGCCTAAAGGAGTCCGAGAGGTACTCGAAGAAGGCGTCCATCCACGGCACCTTGCCCTGCGCCTTCGCGCGCTGGGCCGCCTTCACGTCGTCGTTGCTCTGGCTACCACGCGACTGCATCTCCGGCAGGTTATTCATCGCGTTGTACACCGTCGCGACGTCCCCGCCAACAATCACCTGGTAGTGCGACCCGCCCTGCGGCACCGCACCCATCACCTTCGGGTTCGCCTCAAGACGCTCCTTGTCAGCCAGGGAGGCGTCGTTGAGCTCAAAACGCAAACGGGTCGCGCAGTGCGTAAAGGACGCAATGTTGTCCGCACCGCCAATCCCCGCAAGGATATCCGCCGCCTGCTCCTGCAAGCCGGCCTGCTTGGTTGCCATGTTCACTCCTTTTCTTCAAAGAACCAGGGATGAAAAAAGACCCGGGACGCGAAAACGTCCCAGGTCTTGCCCCGCCGAACCCGGCAGGTAACAACCCTGTGGTTGGTATTACGTTCCACTATATGCCGGAACGTTTTGGTGTGCAATAAGTTTGCTCTCAGCTGGGAACCATCGCTCCAGCAGCAGCGCTGCCCACATCGCCAGCGACGCCAACCCGATCAGGTTGCCCATGTACCAAAGGGGCGTCGAGAAGCTGTAGGCATCAACCTCCGGGTAGAGCTGGTACGACGGCACAAACAGCACCGCGACGTAGAGCACGTACGCGAGCTTCCACACCGACGGCACCGCCGCAAAAATCAGCGGGACCGCCAACATCACGCAGGAGAAGTGGTGCGACACCGCGTAGGGTCCCCCCACGCTGATACCCAGCGCGACGAAGAACAGCGCATGCACATCCAGGCCGCGACGCAGCAGGTACCACGCGCCCAAACCGGTAAGCAGGGCGAACACCAGGAAGATGACACCAGTCGGGGCCTCCAGCCCCGCACGCGCGAACAGGCCGGACAGCGCCTGGTTCGGCGGGTACATCGCGTTGCCGCCGCGGTCGGTGTTGAAGAACTCGTCGGTGAAGTAGTACCAGGTCTCCGCCGGACGCATCAGCACACCAATCAGAATCGTGCCCACAAACGTCCCGGCCGCACGCGCCACCGACGCCCAATCTTTCTTCACCAAGAACAAAATCGCGAACGCCGCCGGCGTGATCTTAATCCCGGCCGCAATACCCACACCTACACCGCGCAACTGCCTCGGCAACAGGCCCAGCACATCCACCACGACCAGCGCGAACAGGAACACGTTAATCTGACCGAAGAAGAAATTCGCCTGCAATGGATCAATCGCCAAGGACCACGCAATCACCCCCCCCAGCACCAGCGGGGTCACCTTCACGTCTAGCCTGCGTAGCGCCAACCACGAAATGAGCGCCACGCACGCCATCGTCGCCAACGTCCACACCATGTCCATCACCGGCTCGGGCATCCACGTCAGCGGAACAAACAGCAAGGCCGCGAACGGCGGGTAGATGAAGCGGAATCCGCTACGAGTCGGGAAGTCGTCGTACAGGTCGGCGCCGCTGATCAGGGCGTTGCCGGCGTCGCGAAACACGCCGACGTCCAGCAACTCGCCGCGCGCCGCACTGCCAAAAACCTCACTGAGCCCACTCGCGGCCGCGAGCACACCAACGAGCACCCACACCCACAACGAAACCTGCTTCACCATCGAATCGCCTTACGCCCATCACTGTTGACTAACTCTGCTGCCTAACTCTGCGCATCATACCGATACAAAGGGACACGAATGAACTACACTACGGAATACACCTTTCCCGACTGCTTTAAACGAAGGAAGCGCATGAACAACCAGCAGCCCATATATGACAAAGACGGCCTCCCCATCACGCAGCCAACCAGCCAGTTCCAAGGGTTCGGGCAGTACGGGCAAGCCGGGCAGTTTGGGCAGGGTTCACCGTACGGGCAACCGCAGATGCAACAGTTCGCACCTGCACAAATGCAGTCAGCATACGGGTACGCCGTACCCCAAAAGAACAAGTTCCTCGCGGCGGCGTTGTTCTTCTTCCTTGGCTCGTTTGGCATCGGCAACTTCTACCTTGGGCAGAACTTCCGGGGAGTCACCAAAGTGGGGCTCTTCCTGACCGGCAGCCTCTTCAGCCTGATCCCATTCGTCGGCTGGATCGTTTCCACCCCGATCTTCTTCGCACTGTGGGTGTGGTGCATCATCGAGATGATCATGGTGCTCGTCGGCGGCGGAGGCTACGACACCGACGCCAATGGGATCCCGCTGAAGTAGGACACAAGCAGAAAGTTCACGGCCGCCAAGCTGAACTGCGCACCAGATCCCCGAATTTTAAAAAGTGCTATCAGAATAACAGCTGGTCAACAAAGGGCTAGCGTTTTAATAGGCGGGAATTTGGTGCGCGCCCAGCCAAGCCACGGGGAACTTTTCCACAGCAGCACGCGAACGTGGCCAAGCAAAAAGCCCGGCGGCCTGGGAAAACACAAAATCCCAAGCGCCGGGCCCATCTAAACCCAAGCGAACTAGCCCTACGCCTCCGGCTTCACCAGCGGGAACAGGACTGTCTCGCGGATGCCCAGGCCGGTCAGGGCCATCAACAGGCGGTCGATGCCCATACCGCAACCGGCGGTTGGCGGCATGCCCTGCTCCATCGCGGCGAGGAAGTCCTCGTCGAGGACCATGGCTTCGTCGTCGCCGTGTGCGGCGAGGCGGGCCTGGTCTTCGAAGCGTTCGCGCTGGATGACGGGGTCGACAAGTTCGGAGTAGCCGGTGGCCAGCTCGAAGCCGCGGACGTAGAGGTCGAACTTCTCGGTGACGCCGGGCTGCTCGCGGTGGTCGCGGGTCAGCGGGGACGTCTCGACTGGGAAGTTGATCACGAAGGTCGGCTCGTACAGCTGGTCGGAGCAGAGGTGCTCCCAGATCTCCTCGACGAGCTTGCCGTGCAGCCAGCCCTCATCCTTCGGCACCTTCAGGCCGATGACGTCAGCGATGCCCTTCAGTTCCTCCACGGAGGACTCGATGGTGACCTCAGGCTGGCCCGGGAACTTGCGCTGCAGCGCCTCGTTGAGGGAAGGGTACATCTCCATGACCTTCCACTCGCCGCCGAAGTCGTACTCGGTGCCGTCTGGAAGGGTGACGGTGGTGGAGCCGAAGACTTCCTTCGCGCAGAACTGCACGAGTTCCTGCATGGTCTTCGCGCCGTCCTTGTAGGTGCCCCACGCTTGGTAAGTCTCGAGCATGGTGAACTCGGGCGAGTGGGAAGAGTCGACGCCCTCGTTGCGGAAGTTGCGGTTGAGTTCGAAGACGCGCTCAATGCCGCCGACGACGCAGCGCTTGAGGTAGAGCTCCGGCGCAATGCGCAGGTAGAGATCCATGTCGAGCGCGTTGGAGCGGGTAATGAACGGGCGGGCTGCGGCGCCGCCGTGCAGGGTCTGCAGCATCGGTGTCTCAACCTCGACGAAGTCGTGGCCGGTGAGGAACTTACGCACAGCTGCGATGACCTTGATGCGGGTCATGGCGTTCTTGCGGGCGTCCTCGCGCATGATGAGGTCGGTGTAGCGGTGGCGGACGCGCTGCTCCTCGTTCATGTCAGCGAACGCGACCGGAAGTGGGCGTAGCGCCTTGGACGCCATGTGCCAGGACTGCGCCTGGACGGAGAGCTCGCCGCGGCGGGAAGCGATGACGCGGCCACGCACGGAGACGATGTCGCCGAGGTCGGTGTCGGCCTTCCAGGACGCGAGCGCCTCCTCCCCTACCTCTGCGAGGGAAAGCATGACCTGCAGCTGGGTGCCGTCGCCCTCCTGGAGGGTGGCGAAGCAGAGCTTGCCGGTGTTGCGCTGGAACATAATGCGGCCCGCGACGGCGACGACGTCCTGGGTCTCTTCGCCCGGCGCGAGGTTGAACTTGCCGTCGCCTTCGCCCTCGGGCACGGCACGGTACTTCTGGCGCAGCTCGCGCAAGGAGGTCGTGCGGTCGACGACGACTGGGTAGGCGTCGCGGCCTTCGCTCAGAAGCTTTTCGCGCTTCGCACGACGGAACTGTTGCTGTTCGGAGAGGTCCTGCGTTGTTTGATTCTTCACGCTGACCTAGCCTAGTCGGTCCGGGTCAGCCGTGGTCAATTAGTCGTGTATTCGGCTTGCCTCCCACGAAGCACACGGCTACAACGACGAGCAGCATGCCGACGCCTCCAACGATGAAGGCGCGCGCCGTCCCGTCGGAGGCGCTGCCGGTGGCCTGGGTGCCCATGGTCATCGTTGCGATGAACACCGCGGTGCCCGCCGCCCCGCCGAGCTGCTGCAGCGTGTTGAGCGCCGCGGAGCCGTGGGCGTAGAGCTGCGACGGCAGCGAGGACAGTGACACGGTCATGAGCGGGGTCATGATCATGGACATCGCCACGTTGACGAGGATCAGCACGGCGACGAGCTGCCACTGTGGGGTGTCATCGGCGAGGATGGCCACGAGGATCCACTGGGAGGCCAACATCAGCACCGCACCCGGGATGGCCAGGGGGCGTGGGCCGTAGGCGTCGTAGCAGCGCCCCGCAATTGGGGACGCGACGCCCTGCGCGATACCGCCGGGCAGGAGAATCAGGCCGGTGGCAACGGTGGAGATACCAAGGCCGACCTGCATGTAGACGGGCAGGATGTTCACGGTGCCCAGCAGGATGCCGAAGGCGATGAACACGCCCACAACGGAGAAGGCGAAGTTGCGGTGGGCAAACACACTCAGGTCAAGCAGCGCGCGCCCGGTTGGCGCCAGTCGCAGCTGCCTGCGCACGAACAGCACCAGGAACACCGCGCCGACCGCCAGGGCAACAAGAGGGGTCCAGGAATCGCCGGTGAGCAGGGAGGTGATCGTCGATAAGCCGTAGACGAGGCCGCCGAACGCGAGTGCTGAAAGGAGCACCGACAGGATGTCGAGTGGGGCGTCGTGGCGCTCGCCGACGTTCGGGAGGGCGAACACCGCGAGCAGCACCGCCACGGCTGGGATGGGCACCATCACCCAGAAGATGTGGTGCCAGGTAAACGCGCCGAGCACGAATCCGGCGAGCGTGGGCCCAAGGGCGGGCGCCACCGACATCACCACCGCGTTGAGCCCCATCACCGTGCCGCGGCGCTGCGGGGCGACCACCGTCACGGTGACCGTCATGAGCAGCGGCAACATCGCCGCCGTGCCGAGTGCCTGCACCACGCGCGCGGCGAGCAACACCCCGAACGAGGGCGCGGTGGCCGCCATGACGCAGCCGACGATGAACAGCGCCATCGAGGCGAAGTAGACGGTGCGGGTGCTCAGGCGTTGGATGACGAAGCCGGAGGCCGGGATCGCGACGGACATGGTGAGCAGGAAGCCGGTCATCAGCCACTGGGCTGTGTCGGCGGGTACGCCGAAGTCCGCCATGATTGCGGGCAGGGCAACAGCGACGGTGGTCTCGTTGAAGATCATCATCATCGCGGAGACCACCAGCACTCCAATAAGCAGTACTGGGTTCGTTGATTTCATAGCCCGGCTTAGGCTACTCCTCGTCGGTCGCTGGGGCACACAGTGGCAGGTCGAGGCGCTGTGCCTCGGCATCATCGCCGTTGATGACCACCATGTACTCACGCTCAGTGCGCGGGGTCAGCACGAAGGCTGGCGGGGTGGCGTCGGGAAGCTGGTAGTCGTAGATGAGGCACTCGCCGGAGCCCAGCACGACGGCTTCCTTCGGGTCCGGCAGGACGCGATCGAGCGCATCAGAGGACACATACTTTGCGACGGAGACCCCCAACGTCTCGTTCGCGCAGCGGATCTTGCCCTCCTGGCCCTCGTCTGGCGTGGCGGAGTCACAGATCAGGCCGTGCCAACCCTTCTGCCCAGCCTTGTCGGACACGATGCCAGGGTAAGTCTCGGCGATTTCGGCCTCGACGCCGACCCACTCCTCACCGCGGTGCTGCATCCAGTACCAGATGCCGCCTGCGGCGATGAGCAGCAGCGCCACGATGGCCGCGATCAACGGCCAGAGCTTGAACTTCTTCTCGTCTTCTGGGCGCACGTACTCGCCGGTCGGCCCATACGGGTAGGGCTGCGGTGGCTGGCGGTAGCCGTCGGTGGCGCCCGGCGCGACCGGGGACACCTCCGGCTCATCGAGGGGTTCACCGGCGACGGCGTTGAGGTAGCCGACGCAGCCGGTGGCGGCGTTGGCGGCGTCCTCGTCAACGTCGAGGCCGGTCATGGAGTTAAAAAGGTCGATAAAGCTTGCGACGTTCGCCGCGTGTTGCTCCTCGGCGTGCTCGGGTGCGGTGGCCGTCGGGCCAACCAGGGTGAGCTTGACGGGGACGCTGGACCAGGCTGGCTGCACCAGCATCCGGGAGGCGTCCACGGAGCGGGCCACGAACGCGCCGAGGCCCTGGGCGTCGTAGTCATCGATGGCTTCGGCCACGCCGATGAGCAGCTCGCGGGCCTCGGCGGGGGTGAATACGCCGCCGTCGGCGTGCTTGTCGGCGATCAGACGGGCGAGCGAAGCGCCGGTCGGGGCTTCGCGCAGTACGTAGAGGTGGCCGTCGTCGGTGTAGCCGGCGCTGCGCGGCTGGAACGCGCCCGGGTGGTTCGAGGCGGCAAGCGCCCGGTTCAGGCCTGCGATGTCGCGGCGTTGGTTCTCGGGCTGGGTGGCGTCGAAAAGCTCGACTTCGACGGCCTGGCCTGCATCATTGCTGGCGACGAAGAGCTGTGAGTCTTCGGTGCGCCCTGTGGCTTGGACTTGCTCGGGGGTGAAGTCCATGCCGAAGCGCTCGTTCAGGATTCCAGCAATCAGGTCTATAGGCATGCCAAAGAGTGTAGCGAATAACTCGCCGTTTCTCGCTATGGCCCTCGTCTTTCCGCCCTAGTCCTCGATGTGTTTGAAGCCGATGCCGAGCGGCAGACCAACGTTGTCGTGGAGGCGCACCGTGCCGCCGTCGGTGGCGGGCAGGTCGATCGCGGCGAGCAGCCGGGCGTCGCCCTGGGCGGGGGCCTCGCGCATGGCCAGGTCGCGCACGGCGAGGTAGGCAGGCGTGACCCCTGCGGCTTCGAGCACGCCGCGCACGGTGTCCAGGACGGTCTCGGCGCCGTGTTCGGCGGCGTGCGCCCCCGCGGTCAGGGCGGCGGACAGCGCAAGCGCCTGGTCGTGGGCGTCTTCAGCGACGCGCTCGTTGCGCAGCGAAAGCGCCAGCCCGTCAGGCATGCGCACGGTGGGCACGCTGTGCAGCTTGACCTCCATGCGCAGGCCCGCCACGGCCAGCTGGGTGGCCACGAGCAGCTCGAAGTCCTTCTCCCCCATGACCAGGTCGGTGGCGTGGGTGGCGTTAAGCACCGCCAGGATGCGGGCAACGTCGCGCGCCATGGCGTCGGCGTCGTCGAGGTGCTCCATTCCGCTGCGCACGCTCACGGCGGTGCGCAGCTCGCCGTGGAAGACCACGTCCACGCCCTCGTTACGGAAGGTCTCGGGCACTTCCTCGCCGGAGTAGGTGACGAACACGTATGCGCCGAGCAGGGACTTCGCCGCCCGGATCAGCTCGATGTGCCCGGCGTGCACGTCGGCGCCCAGCGGCACGACCGCAATCGTCTTGCCGATCTTGCGAAACGCCCGCCCGTAGGTGGCCAGCAGCTGCTCATCACGCACGACGACCGCGTTGCCCGGTTGAAAAGTCACAGGTTTTCCTCTCGTTGCTGCGCCGCGCGGCGCTCCAATACTTCTACTAATCGACGCACCCCGTCTCCCCCAACCGGTGCCCGGTCAAGCGGGCGCAGCGGCGGCAGCTCGGCGCTGTCGAAGACGTCCGCGACCGCCTCGAAGTTGGGGTTGGCCTGCCGCAGCAGCGCGAGTGCGTCCTCCCGGACGACGCGCTGCAGGGCGCGAAGGTGCTGGGCGGTGGCCACCAGTGGGCGATCCGCATCCGTGATCGGCATCGTGACCTGCCCGAGCTCCCCGAGCAGCAGCGCGATCACGGTCTCCCCCAGCTCGTCGGCTGCGGAGGTGACCCACACGTTGTCCACGATGTTGTGCGCGCACATGACGACGGCCCCTGCGACCTCCACCTCGTCGAGGAGCTGGGCGCCGTGGTCCAGGTTGGTGTGCCAGAACATCTGCCTCGGGCGCACGAACGGCGCGCACTCGGCGGCGGCACGTTCGATGAAGTCAGCGGAGCCCTCGAGGAGCACCAGGTCGGCGGCGGCGATGTCCGCGGCCACGCGCGGGTACGTCACGCGGTGCCCGGCGCGCGCGAGCTGATCACTCAGCGCACTGGGGCCGCGCCAGGCGGCGATAGTCAGCGTTGGGCTCATTTGTTGCGGCGCGCTAGCAGCTCGGCGACGGAAACAGCGTTCTCGCCAGCCGCGTCACGGCGGCGGCGTCCCCCAACACGCGGGGCTGGTTCCGGCACGGCCTCGATGACCTCAGTGACTGGCTGCTCGTGGCGGCCGTGCTCAGGCTCAGGCTCTGGTTCCGGTTCGGGCTCCGGCTCAGACACTGGCTCGGGTACGGGCTCAGGCTCCGGGATTGGTGTCGGTTCAGGCGCCGACTTCTGCGCTTCTTGTGCTTCTTGTGCTTCTTGTGCTTCTTGTGCTTCCTGCGCTTCTTGCTTCGCCTGGTGCTCGCTAATCAGCGCCGTGAGCGGGTTCTGCGTCTCCCGGCTCGGCTGGCTGCCAATGCGCCCGGCGATCGCGTCGGAGGACGGCGCCCCGGCCGGGCGGTCGTCGGACGGTTCGTAGGTGGGCTGTGTGAAGGACTCAATCTCCTGGATGCGGCGCGCCGCGGCGTGCACGGCAGCAGGCTCGTACTCGAAGACGTGCCCGCTCATCTCCTCAATCGTGGAGCGCAGGGAGCGCAGCTCCTCCTGGATGTCGCGCAGCAATTCCTCGGAGGGGGCGTCGACACCCGAGGGTGCGCCAGCGCGCGCGGCCTCGAGCTCGGCGGCGAACGTCTTCTCCCGCTCCTCCTGCAGGCGCGTGGCCTCCTCGTTGTCGCGGCGCAGGCGGTAGATCACGATGAGGCCCGCGACGGCCGCCCACAACGCCAAGATCAGCGAAAGCTTGAGTATGTTCGCGGAGTTGGTAAACAACATCACCACTGTGCCTGCAAGCGCAGCCACAAATGGAACAATCACCCAAGTATTTTTCATGCCCACTACCTTAGCTAACCTGTTCTCCACTTGAGGGTGGCGACACCTCACACACCCGTTCCAGCACGACACCGGCCACCGCCAGCGTGACGCCGCCCAACGCCCCGGAGACCAAGGGCGGCACGTCCTGCGCCGCGGCCATCAGCACGTGCATCCGGGGCAGCACGAAGAGCAGGCACCCCGCGTACAGCCCGCCGCTGACCGCTCCTGCCCAGGTGCAGGCCTTGCCAAACAGCATGAAGTTCGCCGCCATCATCGGGTTGAGCTGGCTGCGATCCAGGCCAACCTTGCCCTCATCACGGCGCTTGTGCACCATGAACGCAACGTAGAAGCACACCGCGGCGACGATCCAGAGGCTCAGCGGCACCACCATGTTCAGCGACTCAAGCAGGCCGAACAGGCGGCGCACCACAATGAACGCCGCGGCGGTACAAAACCCGAACACGGCGATCACTCCGGACAGCGGCGTGCGTTTCACAGCTTGCGAACCCCCTGCGGTTCCAGCTCCGCGAGAATCTCGCTGACCGGGCGATCGAGCAGCTTGGCGTGCGGGTCAATCTCCAGCCAGGGAACCAGCACGAACTCGCGCAAGTGCGCGCGTGGGTGCGGCAGCGTCAGCTCAGGGTCGTCGCTACGGTAGCCCTCGAAGTCGATGATGTCCACGTCCAGCGTGCGCGGGCCCCAGCGCACGTCGCGCACCCGGTTCGCCTGCTGCTCCAGGCGCTGGCAGCGGGCAAGGAGGCTGTAGGGGTCGTCGCTGTCGGTTTCGATAAGAAAGCTCTGGTTGAGAAAGTCTGGCTGCTCCACCCCGCCCCAGGGCGCGGTGGCGTAAATCGAGCTTGCGTCGAGGAGCTCGGCGGCGAACTCGTCGGCGACCGACTGCAGGTGGGCGCGCGAGTCCTCCATGTTGGAGCCTGCCGAAATCACCGCGCGCATCAGCGGGCCCCCATCCGTTTGCGGGAGCGGCGTGCCACCACGGCGACGTCCTCGAAGGGAAGCGGGATCGGCGCGTGCGGCTTGTGCAGCGTGACCTCAACCGCGTGCAGGATGTCGAAGCGCTCCATGGCGGCCTCGGCGATCTCGGTGGCCACCGTCTCGATGAGCTGGCGCGGCGTGCCCGAGGCGATGTCGCTGGCCAGCTGGGCTAGCTCCGCGTAGTTCATCGTCTGGGTCAGGTCGTCGGTGGCTGCGGCGCCTGCGAAGTCGAGCCAGCAGGTGATGTCCAGCAGGAAGCGCTGCCCGTGCTCGCGCTCGTGCGGCAGCACGCCGTGGTGTGCGTAGACGGACAGCCCCTTGAGCTCAATGCGGTCAGCCAAGGTTGCCCGCTTTCCACGCGGCGGCCACGTCGACGGCGTCCCGGGAGACGGCCACCTCGTGCACGCGCACGCACCAGGCGCCGGCCTGGGCACACAGGGCGGTGACGGCGGCGGTGGCTGGGTCCGCATCGACCGGGCCGTGCTCGAGCCCGCGGGCGGCGCGCACCCCGGTGAGGAAGCGCTTGCGGCTGGCGCCCACTAGCAGCGGGTAGCCGCAGTCCATCAGCGCGGGCAGCGCCTGGAGCAGCTGCCAGTTCTCCTGCGGAGTCTTGGCAAAGCCGAGGCCCGGGTCCAGCGTGATCTGCTCGGGGCGCACCCCGGCGGCCGTGGCGTTGGCAACCAGCTCGTCGAAGAGGCCGAGCACATCGGCCACCACGTCCCCGCCGTGGTCGGCGGCACCGGAGGCGTTCACGAACTGCTGGGCACGCCAGTGCATCAGGCACACCGGCAGATCCGTGCGCGCCATCGTGGCGTACATGTCCGGGTCCGCGAGCCCGCCGGAAACGTCGTTGATGAGGTCCACGCCGGCCTCGGCGGCGGCCTCCGCGGTGGCGGCGCGCATCGTGTCCACGGAGGTGCGGATGCCGTCCTCGTGAAGGGCCCGGATCACCGGGGCCACGCGCGCCGCCTCGACCTCGGCGGGCACACGCGTCGCGCCCGGCCTGGTCGACTCCGCACCCACGTCGATGATGTCCGCGCCCAGGCGGACCAGCTCGTGGGCGTGCGAGAGGGCGTCGTCAACTGCGAGCCACTTCCCGCCGTCCGAAAACGAATCTTCCGTGACGTTGACGATGCCCATCACCGTCGTGCGCCCCGGCGCGGTGAGATCCTGCACACTGACCATTGCTAGCTCCTTATCAGGCTCAAGACCTCGGCGCGGGAGGCGGCGTTCTTCTGGAAGCCGCCGCGCACCGCGGAGGTCGTCGTCACGGCACCAGGCTTGCGGATGCCCCGCATCGCCATACACAGGTGCTCACATTCCAGCACCTCGATCACGGCGGAAGCCCCCAGCTTATCGACGATCGCGTCCGCAATCTGCGCCGTCAACCGCTCCTGCACCTGTGGCCGCTTCGCGTACATATCGGCCAGGCGGGCGAGCTTCGACAGGCCCGTGACCTTGCCTTCCTTGCCCGGGATGTAGCCGACGTGCGCCTTGCCAAAGAATGGCACCAGGTGGTGCTCACACGTGGAGTACACCGGGATGTCGCGCACCAGCACCAGCTCTCGGTAGTCCTCCGCGAACGTCTTCTCGAGTACCTCGGTCGGGTCCTGGTGCAGCCCCGCGAACACTTCCTCGTACGCCTTCGCGACCCGCGCCGGGGTTTCCTTCAGGCCCTCGCGGTCCGGGTCTTCGCCGACTGCGATGAGGAGTTCGCGCACCGCGGCTTCGGCGCGGGCGCGGTCGAACTTACTGGTCATCCTCGTTGCTCCTGTGTCGTGGCAGCTGTTTGGTTTCTTCCTCTGACGGTCGGTCGGGCCGGTCGGGCCGCTCGTGCTCCGGCAGGCGGAACCCGATTTCCTCGTCCGGACGGTAGTTGTCCATGCCCGGGTGCGTATCCGGCTCAGGCTTCGGCGCAGGCTCAGGCGCTGGCGCGGGCTCAGGTTTCGCCTTCGGCGCGCCCGGGTACGTCCAATCGCTCGGCGGCTTCGGTCCGCCGTAGGTCGGGGTGCCTCCCGCAGGCGGCGGTGGCAGCGGAGCGCCGTGCTCCTTCTCCCGTTCTTTTCGACGCCGCTCCCGCGTCTCACGCGACGCCTCAAGGATGGAGAAGCGCTTTGGTGGCTCCTCGCCACGCTCTTCGGCCAGTTCAACAGGGGTCTTGACGGGCTCGCGGCCGATCTGGCGGCCGAAGCGGATGTCGTAGGCAGGCAGCTCCGGCCGGTGGGGCTCCACGCCTTCGAGGAGCGCTTCGAGGTCTTGGCGGCGCAGCGTTTCCTTCTCCAGCAGCTTGGACACCATGGTGTCGAGCTGGTCGCGGTACTGCTCCAGGATGCCGTAGGCGGTGGCGTGGGCGGCGTCGATAAGCGTGTGTACCTCCTTATCGATCGTGGCCGCAACCTCCGGCGAGGACTCCATCTTGGCGCCGGCCCCCATGCCGGAGAAGGCGTCGCCCTGCGCCTGGCCGTACTTCACCGTGCCCAGCGCCGACGTCATGCCGTACTCGGTGACCATCGCGCGCGCGATCTTGGTGGCCTGCTCAATGTCGTTGGACGCCCCCGTGGTCGGCTCGCCGAAGACGAGCTCCTCCGCGGAGCGCCCACCCATGGCGAAGACGAGCTGGGCGAAGAGCTCGTCGCGGTTGTACATGCCCTTGTCGTCCTCGTCGGCCGTCATGGCGAACCCGCCGGTGCGGCCGCGGGCGAGGATGGTGACCTTGTAGACGCGTTCGATGTCCTTGAGCGCCCACGCCGAGAGCGTGTGCCCACCCTCGTGGTAGGCGGTGACCTTCTTCTCCTTCTCCGAAATCACCTTCGAGGAGCGGCGCGGCCCGCCGATCACGCGGTCCGTGGCCTCCTCCAGCGCGTCCGGGGTGATCACGTTGCCGCCGATGCGGGCGGTGAGCAGCGCGGCCTCGTTGAGCACGTTGGCCAGGTCCGCACCGCTCATGCCGGCGGTGCGCTTCGCCAGCGCATCCAGGTCCACATCCTTGGACAACGGCTTGCCCTTCGCGTGCACCTTCAGGATCTGGGCGCGGCCCGCGATGTCCGGGTTGGTCACCGGGATCTGGCGGTCGAAGCGGCCCGGGCGCAAAAGCGCCGGGTCCAGGATGTCCGGGCGGTTCGTCGCCGCGATCAGGATTACGCCCTCGCGGTCGCCGAAGCCGTCCATCTCCACGAGCAGCTGGTTGAGGGTTTGCTCGCGCTCGTCGTGGCCGCCGCCCATGCCGGAGCCGCGCTGGCGGCCGACGGCGTCGATCTCGTCGATAAAGATGATGCAGGGCGAGTTCTCCCGTGCCTGCTTGAACAGGTCGCGAACGCGGGAGGCGCCCACGCCGACGAACATCTCCACGAAGTCGGAGCCAGAGATGGTGTAGAACGGCACTCCGGCCTCGCCCGCAACTGCGCGCGCGAGCAGCGTCTTACCCGTGCCGGGCGGGCCGTACAGCAGCACGCCACGCGGGATCTTCGCGCCGAGCGACTCGTAAATCTTCGGGTCAATGAGGAAGTCCACGACCTCCTGCAGCTCATCGACGGCCTCGTCCGCACCCGCGACGTCCGCGAACGTGTTCGTCGGATTGTCCTTCGACAGCTGCTTCGCCTTCGACGACCCAATCCCGAACATGCCGCCACCGGCCTGCATGCGGTACATGAAGAAGAACAGCAGGCCGAAGATCAGCACCATCGGCAGCATGAAGCCGAGCATCGACATCAGGAAGGACTCCTGCGTCACGTTCGTCTTGTACTTGTCCGGGGCGGCTTCCTTCACCGCGCCGAAGATCTCCGGTGTGGTGCGCGCCGGGTACTGGGCGCTGATCTGCTCGACGCCGTCGCGCTCTTCGACCTTGATCGGCTCCCGCAGGTCAATGCGGACGCGCTGCTCGCGGTCGTCGATCTGGACTTCCTTGGCGTTCTTGTTCTGTAGCTGCTCCATCGCGATCGACGTGTCCACGCGCTGGTAGCCGCGGGTGTCATCCCCGATGAGGGTGAGCAGGTACAAAACAATAAGCACGGTGGCGCCGATCAGGCCCCACCGCAACACGTTTTTATTCTTGGTCATACAGCTCTTCTGTGTGTATTAGATGTCCTCAGGCGCGTCGGAATAGACGCGAGGGTGCAACGTGCCCACGTACGGCAGGTCGCGGTAGCGCTCGGCGTAGTCCAGGCCGTAGCCGATGACGAACTCGTTGGGGATGTCGAAGCCGACGTCGAGAAGATCAATCTTGGCCTTCTGCACCTCAGGTTTACGCAGCAGCGTGATCACCTCGAGGCTCTTCGGGTTACGCCCCGACAGGTTCTTCAGCAGCCACGACAGGGTCAAACCGGAGTCGATGATGTCCTCGACCACGAGCACGTCGCGGCCTTCGATCTCCTTGTCCAGGTCCTTCAGAATGCGCACCACGCCCGAAGACGTGGTGGAGCTGCCGTAGGAGGACACCGCCATGAACTCCATCTCGCACGGGATGGAAAGCTTGCGGGCGAAGTCCGTCAAGAAGAACACCGCGCCCTTGAGCACGCACACGAGCACCAGGTCCTGCTCGGAGTCACGGTACTTCTCGGAGACCATGTCAGCCAGCTCTTGGATGCGCCGCTGCAGGTCTTCCTCGGGGATCAACACCGCCTCCACGTCGTCTCCGTAGCGGTGTGGCGCAACGTTGAAATCCTTCTTGTCATACAGCTCGGTCATCGGGTGCCCTTTCTCAAGCCCTTCTCGGTTGGCATCAGTTCATCATCTTGCCACTTTCACGCCACCTTGGACAACCATTTAGACGAACACGAGCGTTCCGTCGCGCCGTGCCACCCGCACCCCGCCGCCGAGCTGCACCGCGCCCTGCCCCCGCCAGTTCGTCACCAGCGCCTCAATCGCCGCAAGGTGGGCCCCCTTGACCTCTCCCCGCTTTTCGACGACCCACTCCGCCACCACCGCCCTCCTCACCACCGGCGGCAGTGTTGCGAGCTCCGCACAGTCCAGCGTGTCTTCGTTCGCGGCCGGGGTGATGTGCTGGAGCTGCGCCGCGGCTTGCGCGATCCGGTCCGCCGTGCCCGCCAACGCCGGGACCACCTCCCCACCGACGATCTCCTCCAGCAGCGGGATCACCCGGGTGCGCAGCGCCACCCGCCGGTAACGCTCGTTCTTATTCATCGGGTCCTGCCAGGGTGTGACGCCCAGTTCGGCGCAGGCGCCTTCGGTGTCCGCGCGGCGGACATGCAGCAGGGGGCGCACCAGCCGGTCCGCGCGCGGGGACATCCCCGCCGGGTTGCCGCGCAGCGCCCCCAACAGCAACGTTTCGGCCTGGTCGTCGGCGGTGTGGGCCGTCCACACGTCCCGGTCGGGGCCGGCGTGCTCGAACAAGGCCGCGTAGCGGGCCTGGCGGGCGTCGGCCTCCGTGCCCTTACCTGTGTGTGTGATTTGGATGGTCGCGATTTCCGCGGGCACCCCAAACGCGCGCGCCTGCTCCGCCGCACGCCAGGCCACCTCCGCCGACCCCTCCTGCAGCCCGTGGTCCACCACCAGCGCCGTCACGTCCAACCGTTCCGCCGCGGCCGCCGCCACCAGCGCCAACGAGTCCGCCCCGCCCGACAGCCCAATTACCGCAGGCTCCGTCCACCCGCGCACCGCGCGGCGGCACGCCAAAAAGTGGGGGCTGCGCCGGGGCCAGAACGGCTCCATCGCTAGAACTCCCGCAACGCCGAGGCAAACATGTCCATCGCCCGGCGCGCCTCCAGAATGTCCGAATCGTTCGAGAGCAGCGCGAACGTGTACACGTTGCCGCTTTCCGCAGTCACCGTGCCGGCCAGCCCGGACGTCTCGTCCAGGGTGCCCGTCTTCGCGCGGACCCAGCCGCGCCCGGCCAGGTCCCCGTAGCGGGTGGCCAAGGTGCCGTCGCCGGCCGCGACCGGCAGCGCGTCCAGCATCGGGCGCAGCTGCTCGTGTTGGGTGGCATCACTCAGGATGCTGTCCAACATGCGCGGAGTGATCCGGTTGTCCACCGACAGGCCGGAGCTGTCCACCAGCGTGATGCCGCCCGTGTCAAAGCCGTGCTCAGCCAGGACGTGCAGGGTGGCGGAGGGGGCGTCGATACCTACATGATCCGCCACCTCCCTGCCGATGGCCTCCGCGTAGACGTTGTCGGACTCTTTCATCATCATGTGCAGGCGCTGCACCAGATCCGGCGACTCCACGCTTGCCAGCGTGTCCGTCTCCGCGGGCGCCGGGCCGAGACCGACCGTCTGCGCACCCACGCGATCCGCCAACGCCTGCGCCACATCCAACGCCGGAGTATGCGAGCGCGGCACGTCCCCCTCGGTCTCCCCGTTCAGGCGACCGCCCGAGAGCATCGCCGGCTCCAGGGGCGCGACGAAGCCGCCATCGATGTCCACGGGGTCCCAGCCCGGCATCATGGTCGGCTGCTCTTCCCACGCCTTCGTGTCGATGAAGACAGCAGTGACCTGCTGGTTTTTGAGCTGCTCGGCGAGCTGGTCGATGGCCTCCGCATCCAGCCACACGTCACCGTTCGCCTTGATCACGACCGAGCCCGGCTGCTCCCCCCTCACCACCTGCGTCTCGATCCTGTCATCCGCCCCCAACTCCAACACCGCCGCCGCAGCCGTCAGAATCTTCGTCGTCGACGCCGGGCGCAACGCCTCCCCCGCCAACCGATCAAACAGCACCTCACCCGTCGAACCGTCCGACACGCGCGCGTGGAACGTGCCCAACGCAGGGTCCTCCGCAAGCTCCGCCAGACGCGCCTGCAGCGCCTGGACATCCACCGGGCGTGGCACCGCCGGCACCAACACCGGCTCCGCCTGCGGCAACTGATACGCCGGGGCGTGTTCAATGCGCGCCAACTCTTGCTGCGCCGCCACACCGAAGCCAGCCGCGCCACCCACCGCGACCAACGCAACCCCGCCAACAATCCAAGTCCAAAGCTTCACGGCGCATAAGCGTAGCCCAAACCCACTGGGCGACGCAGCCCCGTATGATAAGTACCGGTATTATCAACGCGACTACAAAAGGAGCGCACATGGCTGTCGAAGTCACCATCGAAATCCCCAAGGGTTCCCGCAACAAGTACGAACTCGACCACGAAACAGGCAAGGTCTACCTCGACCGCCACCTGTTCACCCCGATGGCCTACCCACTCGACTACGGCTTCATCGACGAAACCCTCGCCGACGACGGCGACCCAATGGACGCCCTCGTCATCCTCCCTGAGTCCGTCTTCCCAGGCGTCATCGTCAAGGCACGCCCAATCGGCGTCTTCAAGATGACCGACGAAGCCGGCGGCGACGACAAACTCCTCTGCGTCATCGACGACGTCCGCTACGACCACTACCAGGACATCGACGACGTCTCCCAGTTCCTCAAGGACGAAATCGAGCACTTCTTCGTCCACTACAAGGATCTCGAGCCGAACAAGGAAGTTTCCGGCTCCGGCTGGGGCAACAAGGCAGAGGCAGAAAAGATCCTGCAGGCCTCCATCGACAACTACAAGAAGTAGGTCGCTGCTTCTAAGTGTTTGCCGCCTGGGTTGTACCTGGGCGGCTTTTTGCTTGGGCCTCTACCAAATTCCTGGTTTTGGCGTCGGCTCAGCAGGCCCGAGTCGGCCTGAGTGACAAAACACGCAACCCAATACATCCAGCCCTTTTCCTACCAGCGGAAATAAGGATGCGCTTTTGCAGGGTTGCGTCCTTTGTCACTGGCTGCCCAATCTGCACACCACGAGCGTCTAGAACTTGAGGTGATCTTTCGCCCAGAACGCCGCCGCGCCCAGCAGCGCAAGCAGCGGCACCAGGATCGCCGCGATGATGCCGCCCTTCGAGCTGCCTTCGCAATTCTCGGAGGATCCACTTGAAGAACCATCCTTCGCGCAGGTCGCAGGCGCCGGAACGCTCGGCTCGGGTGCCGGCTCACTTGTCGACGTCCCCACCTCCGGCTCTGGGACTTCCTCAGTTGTCCGCGCGGCGGACTCGGACGTGGTAGTCGACTCGGACGTGGTAGTCGACTCGGTCGTCGAAGAGGATGCCGTCGTAGTCAGCGTTGTTGAAGACTCTGGTGCGGGCTCAACCAGCGTAGTCGTTGGCGTAGTTGTCCGCGGAGCGGACGCTTTCGACGTCTCCGAGGTCGAAGGTTCGATGGTTTGGGTTGTCCGCGGGGCGGACACTTTCGGCGCCTCCGAGGTCGAAGGCTCCGTGGAAGGCTCCGCCGTAGTCGTTTCGGTTGTCCGCGGCGCGGACACCTTCGGCGCCTCGGAAGTCGAAGGCTCCGTGGAAGGCTCCGCCGTAGTCGTTTCGGTTGTCCGCGGCGCGGACGCTTTCGGTGCTTCCGAGGACGCGGACGAAGACGTGGACGAGGTCGCGGACGAGGATGTGGTCGTCGAAACCTCTGACGTGGTCGGAGACGGTGTGACCGAAGTAGTCACCGACGATGGCGCAGCAGAAGAAGTGACGTCCGTGGTTGTTGGCGTCGGCTCCTTTGCCAGCAGCTCGTCCAGGTTTTCCTGCGCCTCGACGACGCGGAAGAACGTGCGGTCAAGCTCGGCTTGCGCCTTGTTGATTTCTGGTGCGTAACCGGTGCGGCGCACAACCTTCATGAGCGCTTCGGCGATTTTGTGTTCTTGCTTGGCGGTCGCCAGCGCCGCGCGGGCTTCCTCAACGCTCTTTGGTTTCACTGCGGGCGCGTAGCTCGGGGCTTCGTACTGCGGTGTTGTGGCTCCACAGTTCGGGCAGCAACGAGGCGATGACGTGGAGGTCTCCCCGCTTGTCGACGGCCCCACCGTCGGCGTTGTCCGCGTAGCGGAAGTCGTAGACGTAGTTGGCGTTGCCGACACGCTCGGGGCCGCCGAAGTGGTTGTCCGCGGCGCGGACGTGGTCGACGTGGTCGGAGTTGGCGTAACCGACGTAGTCGACGTGGTCGGAGTTGGCGTAACGGACGTAATCGACGTGGTCGGAGTTGGCGTAACGGACGTAATCGACGTGGTCGGAGTTGGCGCAACCGACGTAGTCGCGGTTGTCCGCGGCGCGGACGTGGTCGACGTGGTAGGCGTTGTGGACGTGGTCGTTGAGGTCTCGCTGGCGAGCTGCTCGCGCAGCTTCCCGAGGTTTGCCTTGGCTTCCGCGAGGGCACGCTCCGCATTCTCCACGTGCAGGCGCGCCAAGATGCGGTCCTTCGTACTCCGAGCGTTCTTCTCAGCCTGCTCGGCCTTCTTCAACGTGGCTTCTGCGTCGGCGACGATGCGTTCGCCCTCTTCGACCGTGGAAGGCTTTGGCGGGGCGACGTATTCCGGCGCAACGATGTAGTCGGTGCTCGGTACCTGCGAAGACGTCGAGGACGGCTTAGAGGTAGAAGGCTTAGAGGTAGCAGTCGTCGAGGTAGACGGCGTGGTCTCCGGAGCGATCGTCACAGTGACGGAGGGCGCTTCAGAAGTCGTCGAGCTCGTCGAGGTCGTTGGCAGCGGTAGGGCGCTCGGGATCGTCGGCATCGGCAACGGTGGCAGGTCCGGGAGGGACGGCTGGCTCGACGACGAAGACGAAGAAGACGATGTCGTCGGCTTTGGCTTCGGACGCTCGGAAGTCGTCGGCGTCACCACCGGTGGCAAAGGCGAAGGCTCAGGCGAAGGCTCCGGTGTAGGAGTCGGCTTCTGGCGCAGGTTGTTGCGCTGGATGAGGATTTCGGCGTCGAGAGGCTGGGGTACCAGGCCGGGTTTACGGGAGCCTCCGACGACCATAAGGAGGTCGTCGCAGCTGTGCGCGAGTGCCATCGCGTGGCCCATTTCGTGCGCGATGGTCATAATGCGGCTTTTCGCCTCAACATAGCGCCCAAACATCCTGGGACTAATCCGCACGGTCAGTGTCGGCCCGCCGCCGGTCACGCGCCCCAGCGGCCGCAGGCTTGGGTCCACGATCACGCTGACGGCCTCGGGCGTCTTGTGGTCGATGAACTTGATATCCAGGTATCCACCTCGGTCGCGCACGGCCTTGACCCACAGGTCGGCGGCGCGCTGGATGTCGGCGCGGTGGCCGGTGGTGTCGTAAAGGTAGAGGGTGTTGTTGCGGATGCCCGTATTGCGGTCACCCGCGAACGTAAACCGCGAAATGTCCAGTTGCTGCCCCCGCTTGAACTGCGACTTCAACGCTTTGCATTCGGACCCGTTGGGCCTCACGTCGACGTGCGCGGAAGCGGGCGTCGTACCCCCTAGTACCAGGGAGAAAGCACAAACAGCAGCAAGAACATTTCGAGTTTTCACAAAGGTTTACTATATGAGGAACCGGCGCCCGTATGCAAAGACGGCTGCACCAATTATCGACGCCACCACCAACGCAAACAGCGCCCGCACCAGGGTGTTCGACCCGGTCTCAGCCGCGATACCGCGCTGCTCTGCCACCGGGGACTGTGCCGAGGCAGCCTGTGCCGGGGCAGCCTGCTGCTGCGCCTCAACAGGCGCCTGACCTGCAGCCTTGGAGGTTGCCAGGCCCTGGCGTGCCACCTCAGCGGCGTTCTCCGCGAGCAGCGCGTTGGAGTCCTTCACCTCGGCGTCGGTTGGAGGCTCGTTGATGCGGGCCAGGTCGGTGACGTAGGTCTTGCCGTCAGCGTTGAGGTAGTACGTCAGACCACCAATCGCGAGCACTGCCGGAAGCGCGATCAGGCCAGCTGCAGCCGGTGCCGGGTTGTTCGGGTCGACGTCTTCGGCGGTGAATGGGACGTCCTGGTGGTCGCCGGTCGGGGCTGGCTGCTCGACAGGGGTCGTCGCTTCGGTTGCGGGAGCTGCAGGGGCTGCGGTTTCGGCAGCGGGGGCGTCGATAAGCCCGGCGACGGCCGCCTTGGCCACGTCCACTGCGCGCTCGCGGTCAGCCGCCGAGAGCTGGTCAAACGCGATGTTGACCAGGTTGCGGTCCGGCACGTAGTGGGTGCCGTCCTGGGTGAGGAAGTACTCGGCACCGTTGATGTCGTGGGTCACGGCCGGCAGCGGAATGTCCTGCGCCTGGGCCATGGGAACGATGGCGGTTGCGAGCGCGCCGGTCATGACGGCGGCCAGTACGGTGTTGCGCTTCATTAGGGGCTCCTTTGCTCAACATGAAGTCTCAAGTCTTACTTCATGGTTTAGCCCCACTGTAGACGCACTTCACCCCAGTCACAAGTGTTTACACAAAAAACTTCAGTTACTTTGCGCCGGTATCGGTCGGTGGCGCATCCAGCACGGACGAAAATTGCCACCCAATGACCGCGTTGCGAACCGAGTCCGCCAAAATATTGCGCGGCTGAATACAGGAGATCGTCAGCAGCCGGCCCGGGCGTGGCCCATCACCCCAAATATCAACATCGCTGGCCATGACCTCTTTCACCGGATCGTGCAGGTCAGTCGCGCGGTACGACAACCACTTCCCACCAGCTGCCTCGGAGTCGGCGGTGCGCAGGTACAGCATGTCCCCCACCCGGATGGTGTGCTGGTCGGAGGAGCCGTCGAAAAGCTGGTCAAAGACCCCGTGCACCCCTGCACCCGTGTGACCAGCGACGACCACCAGATCCTCAGCACCCGGCCCCGGCAGCGAATACGGCTTCTCCGGCGCCGTATACACACATGCCTTATCTAATGTGGCCGGATCCAAGGCGTCCGCGCGCACGCGGCACGGGCCCTCCTCGAAGTGCGCGCGAAGCCCGACCGAGGGAATAAACATCTCGAGCGGCTGCGACTGACCAAGCGCTGCAGGAACCTCTGCTGGAGGCTCGGGCGCAGGCGCAGGCTCCTCCTTGCCACACCGTACCGACAGCGAGACGAGCGCCATGAGCAGCAGCAACGCCACTATTCGGCGCACCCAAAACACCCACTGCGGGGGTCGAGTTCGAGGAGGCGTACGCATAGTGGAAATCGTAGCCGACGCACCCGACACTTCCGCTACAATCGCGCACATGCAATCCATCAACGTCAAAGAAGTCCCCGAAAACGCCCAGCTTATCGACGTCCGCGAACCCGAAGAGTACGCCGAAGTCCACGCCGTCGGCGCCACCAACCTTCCACTGAGCGAACTGACCACCCTCACCGACAAAATCGACCCCGACCAGGACATCTACGTCATCTGCCGCTCCGGCGGACGCTCCTCCCGCGCATGCGAATACCTCGAGCAGGTACACGGCTGGGAACCCATCAACGTCGAGGGCGGCACCATGGAGTGGATCGCCAACGGGCTGCCCACCGAGTAGCACGGTTTCATTCCTGGCCAGCAGCCCGATACTCTGGGACTTATGGCCACGATTGAACTCCCAGAGGCGCTGACTACTTCGCCATCGTTCCAGATCGAACGCGTGCGCAGGCACACCAAAGACGAGGTGGAGCGCACCCTGGCGAAGCACGACTCCTCCATGCGCGAGTTCTGGGTACTCAGCTGCGTATCCGAGCAAGCACGCTCCCAATCGCAACTCTCCGAGCTCCTCGCCATCGACGCCTCCGACATGGTCCGCCTCATCGACTGCCTGGAGAAGCACGCGTGGGTCAAACGCGAACGCGACCCGAAGGACCGCCGCCGCCAAATCGTGACCGCCACCAAGAAGGGCGGCAAGGCCCTGACCAAACTCGCCGAAGAAGTGGCCGCCGCAGAGGAACGCGCCCTCGACGCCGCCAACCACAAGCAGCTCAAGAACCTCCGGAAGCTGTCGCAGGCGATTTTGTAGTTTTTGCCTGGCCTGCTCGGGGTCACCTTCGGACCGCAGTGCCAAAAGACGCACTCCCATTTGGGCTAGCCGTTCATACCCACAGGTTAGAAAAGTGCTAGAGGTTTGAGATTGTCACATTTGGCATTCCCTCCACTTTCAAAGCACCACATTTCCGGTTTTCAGCAGACCCGCGCAGCATTTCCCCAGGTCGCCAGCCCGTCGCCGTGGATCGTGGTGCCCAGCTAACTCCCAGCTACTCCTCGGCAGCGTCCCGCCGACGCTTCCACCGCCTGTACAGAATCAGTAGCAACACCACCAGCACGATCAGTGCTACGAGGATCATCCACCAGCTGATGCCCAGGCCGGTGACGCGCGGTTCGGGGGCGTCGGGATCGAGTGGCACGCGAATAGCGTGGACGAGCAGCCTGTCGGTGTTGAGTCCGTAGGGGGTGCAGGTGATGAGCGTGAGGCGGTCCTCCCCTGGTTGGTAGCGTACGGCCTGGTACTGGTCCGGTTTCACGACTTCGCGGTCGACCATTTGGTAGCGCAGCCGCTGCCCCATCACGTCTATATAGATGTCTTGGCCTGCTTTGAGGGTTGGGAGGGCGTCGAACATGGCGGCGTTGACCATGCCGGTGTGGGCAGTGATGACGGCGTTGGTGCCGTCGCCGCCGACGGGGAGGGTGGAGCCAAACATGTGGCCTGCGCCGTCGTAGAGGACGTGGGGTGCGGTGGTGTGGTAGACGGGCAGATCGACGCCGATGTCGGGGATGCGGATGCGCGTCATGATGCCCCCGGAGCCTGGCAGGTTGAGTTGTGCCATGTAGTCGGGCATGTCGGGGTCGTTTGGGGCGGGTGGGCGTGCGTGCGTGCCTGTAGCGAGGAGGCGTTGGTTGTAGTCGCGGGCGCGGGCGAGTTGGGCGTCGCGTTCTTCGGCGCTGAGGTTGGTGGTGTGTTCGCTGTAGGCGTCGGCTTGGCGGCGGAGTTGTTCGTTGGTGGCGAGTGTGGCCACGATTGGGTAGAGCAGCAGGAGCGCGCCGAGGATCAGCCCGATGAGCGAGATGAGGTTCCCGGCGCGTTTGCGGTTGGGTTGGCTCACTGTTCGTTCTCGTCTTCTTTTCGACGCGCCAGCAACCATCCCGCAACGATCAAGGCGAGGGCGAGCAGTGCGAGCCAGATGACGTTGGCGCCTGTGTAGGCGAGGACTTGGTCGACGCGGCCGCGCGGCCCGTCCTGCGAGGGCTGCCCCTCAGTTGTTGGTGTTGGTGTCTTCGGCGAGGTCCCCTGCGGGCCCGCAGGCGACGGTCCAGCCGGGCCCGATGAGCCTGCTTGCTCTGGCAACCCTGGCAGCAGCGGTATCAGCGGCAACAGGCCAAGCAGGCCCCACAGCCAGCGGCGGTCCCCCTTGGAGGAGCCCTGCTGCGCGGGTGCCTCGATGAGCACGTCGGCGTGGGTGGCCTCCACGGTGACGTGGTTGCGTTCGGGGTCCATGCCGTTGGTGGTCAGGGTGGCGTCGGCACCTGCGGTGCCTGCCGCGGTGGCGCGTGCGTGTTGCTCCAGCGTGACGGTGGTGCTGGCGTCAGTGGCGCGGGCGCGCGCGAGTTTGGCCAGGCCAGACTTGGTCAAGACTGCGCGCAGGCGGTTGCCCTCGCGGTGGAAGGTGACATCGCCCGGGCCGAGCGCCACCCCGTTGATGCGCACCGCGGGCTCCGCAGAGAACTCCAGGTTTCCGGCGAGCGTGAGGATGAGCTCGTAGTGGCTGATGGTGCCGTCGTCAGACGGGTTGGGCGCCACCCCGCGCACGGTAAAGGTGACGTCCTCATCGGGGTGGACGCGCTGGCGGTTGGCCTCAAGCACCACGCTCAAATGCTGGGCTTTCGGCTCCACGGTGCGTGCGGACCCCTCCGTCACGGGTACCACGAAGGGCGCGAAGAAGACGTGCGACGCCGCCTTCGCCTCACTGTCGCCCAGCGTGAACAGGTACGCGCCGGGTTGCAGGCCGTCGAGGGTGACGCGGCCGCCGCTGGTGCGCGCGGTGGCCACTTCGACGAACGCGTCGGGCTGCGTGCGCAGCAGTCGTGGCACGTCGAGGGAGGCCAGCGCCTCGCGCCCGGCCTGGGTGCTCATGTCGACCGTGGTGATGCGGGAGGCGGTGACGGTGCGCTCCCCGATGGTGTCCAGGCCGTCGACGCCTGCGGCGGCGCGTAGGTCCACCGTGACGCTGCCCGGTGACGCAGCCACCGCAGCGGGCGGCCCGAAAACGGGCATGCCGACGCCGGCAACGCCGACCGTTACGGCCAGCGCCACCGCCATCGCAGTCCCTGGGTTGCTCACCGCTGTCCTACTTATGCCTTGCGGGAGCGCAGCTGGTAAACAGCGCCGCCGCCGAAGAGCACCACGCCGAGCGCCAGGATGATGAGCATGGTGCGCTCACCGGTTGCTGGCAGGCGGCCGAACAGGTTGTCCTTCACGTTGTTGACGCTGCCGGTGAGTGTCTTCGTGGCTTCGTCGTAGGTGAGTGGCTGTGGCTCTGGGTTGTTCAGGTAACCGGGCACGCCCTTGGTTTCTACTGCGCAGTAGTCGGCGAACGTGTTGTTCTTCTTGGTCAGGTTGAGGCCCTTGGCCTTCGCCAGGGCGGCACCGGCGTGCTCGCCGTCGGCGACGGTCTGGTTGGCGGTCAGGGTCGTTCCGGGCTTGCCGTCAATGACGACGCGCTGCGCGGTGGTGCCTTGTTCGACCTTCCAGGAGCCGTCGTTCTGCTTGGTGCAGGTAAAGATCTGGAACTGGGCGCCGGCGCCGTTCTTTTCGCCGTCCTTGGCCTGCTTGTTCAGCAGCTTGGTCACCTCAACATTGGCGAAGTTCAGCGTCGTTGCGCCGCCGTCCGGGTCGTCGGTTGGGGTGGTGTTGTGCGGCTTCTCGTCGTTGGAGTAGTACACCTGCGCGGTGTTGTCGATCGTGCCGTTCGCGGGCAGGTCGACCAGCGTCGCGTCGAACTCGGTGCGCACGGTCAGGCCGGGGTGCGCGGCGCGCAGGTCGCGCAGCTTCTGCAGGCCTTTCTCGGTGAACGTCACGTCAATGGTGTTTCCGCCTGCGTCGGCCACGGTGTAGTGCGTGCCCGCAGCCAGCGTCTCCGGGGCCTTGTCGTTGGCGGACTTCAGCACCTGCACCTGCACGGGGTGCTCGGCCTGGCTCCACTTGAGGTTCGCCGACAGCGTATCGACGACCCTCAGCTGGTCACCTTCCGGGTTCGGGCCGAATGCTGGGATGGGGGCGTCGATACGGTAGCGGGCCTTGTCACCAAGGGTGGTGTTTTCGCTGATGAGCGACTTCTTCGGCTCGAGGATCTGGTTCTTCGGGCTGATGGTGCGCTCGTACTTCGCCTCGCCGTTCTCGAATACTGGGAGGGTGAGCAGGAACGGGGTTGCCACGGAGTGCTTCGCGCCTTCGGCGCGCAGCTCGGTGACGCGGAAGAGACCCACGCCGAGGTCCGTGAACACGGCCTCGCCGTCAGCGTTCGTGGCGACTTCCTTCGCCGTGAACTTCGGGTCCGCCGACAGATCGGCAACCTTCTTCTCGCCGGCAGTGGCGACGTCTTCCCAGCCCTGCGCGGTGTTCAGCGGCGCGATATCAGCGATACGCTCGACCTTGAAGGTGACGTCCTTGATCGTCTTCATGCCGTCGAGGCTGCCGCCCTCACCGATCGGCTCGCCCTCGTACTTCTTGATGGTCAGCTTGGTGGCGTGGTTGACGTCGACCTGCGCCTGGGCGACGGCGGCTGGCATCGTCGCAACGATGGAGGCGCCCACCGGCCCGACGAACGCGACCGCGGCCGCGGTTGATACTGCAAGTGCTGTGCGAGAAATGATGTGTTTCATGGTGTCTAACTTTCTGTTGTTGGAGTTGTTGAGGTTGAAGTCTGTGTAAGGAAGCGTCGGGCGCTGAAGCCGAAGATCAGCAGCCCAAGGAGCAGAATCCACACGAGTGTAGTGCTGCCGGTATCGGGCAACAACCAGCCGATGGTCGACGGCACGCGCAGCGCCCCGTACGTGGATTCGGCGCTAACCATCCCGAGGGTGCCCGTAGCCGCCTGCAGCGTTGCGGTGCCGCGGTGACGGAACGTGCCCTCCGCAGGGATGTCCACTGTGATGGTGCACGTGGCGGTCTGGCCCGGGGCCAGCGCGGCGCGTGTTGCCTCGCACGCGGCGGCGGGGATGGTGCCCTGCTCCCCAATGGTCTGCGGGCCCGCGGGGGTGTGCACCGTCATGCCTGCCAGGGCTGGGTCGCGAAGCACCATGTTGGACAGGTCGAACTGGCCGGAGTTGGTCAGCTCGTACGTGATGTCCATGGTGGTCGCGTTGTCGGGCAGCAGGGCGGTGTCAGCAACGCTGGTGACGCTGGACAGCGGGGTGCCCGCGATGCGCTTGCTCAGGGCCACGCTGGCGAACTTGTTCAGTGCGGTCGCGGTCCAGGCGTCACCGGCGCGGCGGGTGTCGGTGGCATCGGGGGCGAGCACCTTGAATCCGACCGCTGGCATACCCAGCTCGGTGAGGTAGCCCTCCCCCAGCTTGGCGCCCTGGGAGGTCAACGCGAACGTGTATGTGCCTTCCGCCTGTTGTTCCTCCACGGTGCACTCGCTGTTGACGGGCACCCCACGCAGCAAGTGGGTCTGACCACTGCGGAGATCGAAGGGGTCGCGCTGGCCGTCGCCGCAGTTCGCGGTGAACGTATAGACGCCGTCGGCCTCCGGGGCGCCCGCGGCCCGCTTGATGAAGGCAACGTCCACCGTGGCGCGCGGGTGGTGCGCCTGCACGCCAACGACCACCGCCGGGTCCACCGCCGCGTCGGCATCCGGTGCGTCCGCGGGGACGGCCACGGAGTACTCGTACTCCTTTGCGCGCACGTCCTGCGGCGCGACCTCGTCGACTGTGGCCGCAGGGCCCTTGTATGCGCCCCGCTCCCAGGCAGCAAAGCCCAGGTATGGGCGCCGGTCACCAGCGGCAACCTCCACCTCACCGCGGGCGCTCAAGGCTCCTGCGGAATCCATGGTCAGGCTGCAGGAAGTGCCCGCAGGCACCTCGAAGGTGCGAAGCCCGGTGACCGGGACGGCATCCTCGCGCGGCAGTGGGCGCTCAGGCACGTCCGCCAGGCCGAACTGCACACGCCCGGTGGACAAAGTGGCGTCGCCGTCCTTGCACACCAGCTGGCCGGTATAGCCTGCGGGGTCCGCGCCGTCGAGGTACCCGGTTTGGCGCATCGCTACCTGCAGGTTGGTGGTGCGGCGGCTCACCTGGTTCACCAGGTGCAGCTGTGCGCCGTTCGCCGTGACGTCCGCTTCGGCGCTGGGCTGCGCGGTGGTCACGCTCAGTTGCGCGGGCACGTTCTCCATCGCGATTTCGCGCAGGCTGCAGTGCGCGCCGACGGGCACCGCAGCGCCCGCGCTCCCGGCAGAGACGTAGCGCAGCCCGCCGTCCACCGCGGTGAAGTCAGCCGGCGTCAGATGCAGGGGCACGCCGGGGACGTCGGTTAGCTCGGTGCCAAGCGCCCGGCACTGCAGCGCGAAGCGCATCGTATTCGCCTCGCTGAGCAGCCGCAGGTCCGCGGGTGCGCCCTCGACGTCCTTGCGCAGGGTCAGCGGCGCGGTCTGGTAGGCGTAGCGGCTCGTCGCACGCACCGCGTTCTGCGCGGCGTCTTCCTCCACCACAAACGCTGGCGACAGCGCCACGGCGTTGGACTGCTCGAGTGGCTTGCCGGTGGCGAGCGTCGCGTCACCCCGGCTCACCGACCAGTCCACCGACTCCGGCACCACCGTCGCCTGCAGCGGACCGTCCTGCGTATCCGCCTGCAGATGCAGCGGCGCATACCCACCGAGCTCCACTGTGCAGGCCGCACCCACAGGCACGCCGTGAACGGTAACCGTGCCCTCTCCGTCCACGGTGGCGCTGCGCCGTAGCAGCTCGGCGTCGCCGTCGCGGCACACCACCGTCACCGGGTGTGCGGGTAGTACCGCGTCGAGCGTGTTGCCCGCGGCCTCGTACGCCGCACGCGCCTGACCAGGCAACTCGACCCCCGTCTGCACCGTGGCATCAGTGACGTGGCGGGAGAACGTATTCACGAACTCCACCTTGTTGCCCGCCTTCGCGATAGTAAACGTGTTGCCCGCCTTGCCATCAACGGTGGTGGTGGCCGCCATGTGGATGCCCGGCTCCGGGGTCAGCGGGTTCTCGGCAACGGTGCAGCTACTGCCAACCACCAGGTCATCCTGGGTAATCACCACGCCGTTGCGCACCGACGCCTGCAAGGAAGCGCCCGGGGTGCCGTCGGGCAGCACACAGCGTAGCGACGCCGGATACTCCCTCTGCAGCCACGCCTCCTGCTTCGCGGGCGCGATGAGGTGCTTCGTCGCCGGATCGAACTGGACGTTCTTCACGCCGGTGATGGTGGCCCGCTGGTAGGCGAACTCGTCCTCCATCGCCAGGGTGGCGCGCTCCCCGACCGTGAACGCTACGCCCGGCGCCAGCTCGGTGGCCTGCTCGCCGCCCGGCGCGTAGTGGCCCACGGTGGTGTGCGTGATCGGGTATCGAACGCCCTGGCTGTTGGTGCGCTCAGTGTCCAGCAGGGTGCGTCGTTCCAGGGTGCACTGGGTGCCCGCCGGGATCTCGGCGGCGGTGAAGGAGCGCTGGGCGCCGTCGACAAGCTGGAAGGCTGCCTGGAACGTACCGCACGTCAATTGATAATCGACGCCCACCTTCGGGTACAGCGCCTGCTCCCCGGTGTAGCGCTGCGTGATGGTCAGCCCGTTGCCGGTCGGGGTGAACGTGTTGTTCACCGTAGCCGTGTTGGTCGGGGCGGTGATGGTCAGCGTCGCGTTGTCCACGTCGGTGTCCCAGTTCACGCCGCCGGGCAGCTGCGGGCGATCCTCAGTGAAGGTACAGGTGTTGCCGTAGGGGACGCGCATGGTGCCGCCGGGGCCGTCGTCGACACGCGGGTCCCCGACCTTCAGCGTGACCGGCGCGCCGGGGGCGACCGTTGCGGCGCCCTCGAGCTTGACCGCTGTGACCTGCCCATTGGCGACGACGTTTCGGCTACCGCACGCGAAGTTGAACGTGTAATTCCCCGGCAGACCGCGCACGCCGTTCGCGGTGACCGCCTTAGCGAGCTGCGCGGTGCCGTACTTGTAGTCGTAGGCACGGTTGATGGTGAACGCCTCTGCCTTGCCGTCACCGACGGTCAGCGTCTGCGGTTCCACGGACGTGTTCTGCAGCTCATAGGTCTGATTCGGTCCGTCTTCAGGTGCGGGCGTCGGCGTCTGTGGAGTGAGCGTACAGGTTGACCCCACCGGGATGTCCCGGATCAGGGCGTGCCCATCCTGCACGGTGAGGGTGCCTTCGCGCTTAGTGGCGTCGGGGGCCGTGCAGGTGTAGGCGGCGGCGAAGCCCTGCCGCGTCACGGCCGGGAGCGTCGCCGCGGGGCCAGTGAGCACCTGGTGTACCTCTACCTGTTCGGTGCGGTAGTCGTAGGTGCTGCGGATCTCCACGGGAACGGTCGGCTGCGTGCCATCTGCTGGCAGTCGGAGCGTCAACCCGTCCTGCTGCTGGGTCGCACCGGTGGCGTCCCTGCTGGTCAGTGTGAGGTACTTCTGCTGCTCAGCCGTGAGCCCTTCGACGGGGCGCAGCACGCAGTCCTGCCCGCGTGGCACGTTGTCCAGGGTTGCCGGGGCGTCGCCACGCACGGTCACCCGGCGCGCGGGCGCGTTCGTGGCTGGGCAGCTGAGCTCAAACGTGAACGCTTGGTTCTGCAGCGCAGGCGTCGCCGCCGGGCCCTGCACCAGGTGGCGCAGCTGCAGCGTCGCTGTCCGCGCGGTGTACTGGTTGTCCGCCTCAACAGGCAGCTTGTCAGCCAGCGTCACCTTCTTCTCGACGCCCCCTTGATTCGGCACACCGTGCTGCACACCATCCCACTGCAGGTCTAGGTCAGCGCCAGACACCACAGGAGGCGCGGTTTCCTTCAGGGTGCACGTGGCGCCGGCTGGCAGGCCGTCGACAAGCTGGGGGCTGCCGGGTGTGACCTCTCGGGACCCGCTGAGCTTCACGTCCGGGTACGCGACCTGGAACCCTGCCGGGGCCGCGCACGCGTAGGCGATGGTGAACTTCTTGCCGGCGAGCTCCGCGTAGTTGCTCGCCGTGCCGGTGACGCGCTTGTTCAGCTCCAGCGATGCCGGTGCGAAATGGGACTTCCAGTGCACGTTGCAGTTAATTTCGCGGTTCTGCTTGTTCGTGAACTGCACCTCCGCGCTGCCCTCGGCGCGGTTCTCCTTAAACCAGATGCCCAGGCTCTCCGCCTCCGCCCGGCTTAGCGGCGCACCGTCGTGGGTCAGGCGCGTCGGCGCGTCCCCGGCCTTGGCACCGGGCTCGTAGATGAAGGTATCCGTATCACCGTCGGCGGAAATCGCGCTGCAGGTCCACTCCGGCGAGTAGCGCAGGAACGCCAGCTCCTTGCCACTCATCGTCGACTGCAACCCGACCGTATCTTCGGGCACGCCGTCCGCGTTCAGGCGGCGCAGCACCGGCGTGGTGCTCGAACCACCGACGGGCTCAATCCAGTTGCGATGCTGCCCGTCCTGGGTGAAAATCCTGGTCACCGGCTTGTCCGCAGCGCCGGTGAATGCCTGCTGCGCCACCGTGTCCGCGGTGCCCAGCTCCTTGCCGGTCTGAGTAGAGATGCGGTTCAGCGCAATCGCCATCGCGAACGCCTGGTTGCCGCGCGGGTCCGGGTTTCTCGCGTTGCCACCCGAGTTCGACGCAATGCCGATCTCAAACTCCGTCGGCGAATCCAACCCCACCAGGAAGGTGCCGTAGGTGCCGCCGGCATCGTTATCGCAAATGAAGTCGCGCTTCTTGCCGCCCATGTTGGCCCACTGCCACTGATTCCTCTCGACGCCCGCCCCGAACGTCTTACGGCACGCCTCGTAACTGCCCTTCGGCGTCAGCTTAATTGGCGGGTTCACCGTGCCCGTGCCGCCCGAGTTCGAGATGTCCACACTGATCATCTCGCCACCAAGCACACTGCCTGTGGACTCGGCGTCCGCGACCATCATGCGAAACGACGGCAGCGGCTGCCCACGGTACGTAAACTTCACGTCCCGAAACGACAACCTCACGAAGCGGTTCCTCTCCGTCTGGAAGATGTCATTCGCGGTAGCGCCCGCCTCAGCGACGAAGAATGACTGGCCCGCAATCTGGTTACCGAACGCCGCACGGTTCCACGGCGGCTGCTGCCCCGCCGACAAGCTCCCCTTGTTCGACCCGGCCCCCGTATCCGAGGCCTCCACCGTAACGGTGTACGTCAGGGTGTAATCCCCGAAGTGCTTCGTCACATTGTGTGTGCCCGGCTTCGCGATATCCGACGCATCAATCCAGCACATCTGGTTCGCCCACTTCTTGGCGTCCCCATCCGCCTTACGGAAGGAGCAGTCCCCAATGTTGACGCGACTGTTGGCGTCAGCTGCACTCGCGGTACTTTGGCCTCCGAGCACCGTCACCAGCGCGAGCAGCATGAACACGATTACTGCCGCTGTGGCTCGTCGCAGCCGAGGCGGTTCGCCAAGTACTGGCCAACCCGCTGTTGTCATGAAACCGCCCTTTTGCTGCCCTAGCTTCCATTGAAGCTTTTATGGATGTAAAACACCGCAATGGTACCGCCCGCAAGGAGAGAACAGCAATACTTACCGGAGTGTAAGAAACCCCAGGTTAATAGGGGTGGACATTTGCTTTTGGAGTGGGCACACTATGAGGCACTCCACTCTACCTTGCTGAGCTTTCTTCCCCTTTTCCTGAAGGACCCCATTGGGTCTTCCTCTTGGGAATAAACATACTGCCCAACAGGCTCAAGAACCCGAGAATCCCCATGCCCGTTGCAAATGGAGTTCGATCAAGCAGCTCAAGAATTACTGCCACAGCCAAAAACAAAACCGCTAGGCAGACAAACATCCACTGTCCTCTTCTCACCGCTCTGCCCTCTTCACGGATTGATTCGGCTAGAGCGTAGTTGACTGCGGCGTTGGACCTTGTCGCTTCATTCGCCGCGCCAGCAGAGTCCTCTGCCATTGCGACAATTCTGTGTGCTAAACCAGCTTCGACCTCTTCGTAAGCTTGAAGCTCACTAGGATGAGGCAAAGGAGCAACTCGCATCACGCTCACGAGATCATGCGTGACCCCGTTACTAACCTGATCTAGCACCTCGGCTTCTAAAACATCATCTTGTTTTGAGCGTCTATCGCCTGCCGCAGTGCCTGCCCCGTTTGCTTCCACGCTTTCTCCAGGTTTTCCGCTGGATCGTCGATACGTGCTTCCCGAATTATCCGACCGTCGCTGGAGCGAGCTATCACCCTGCCATGGGCCATGTTATTCATCGTTCGAGTGCTCATTAGCCATCCCCCTCCTTCTCCTGGTAAAGAACGTTTATTGTCCCATAGCCGTTACACTATGAGAATTATGCCATCAGCATCCCGTTTTGACAGGTAAGCACAGGCGACATCAGCCTCCACCGTCCACGCACCAAATTCCTCAATTTGCCCCATCAAGGCCGACGTTTCACCAGCTCACAATACTCGAGGCACATACGGAATGTGGCCCTAGACCAGCTTCCTCCCGCAGGCTCGAGGCACCTCAACGATTAACTCTCAAACCGCCGGTCCGCCCGCTTTAGCCATTAATCCCACAGCTACTCCGCGCAGAAGCCGCCTTCTGCATTATTTTGTTAGCAGCGCGGCTTTGCCTAACCAACTTTGGCTAACGGACGGGCTACCCATGCTAAAGTGTTCGCCTAGCGGGCACATGCCAGGCGCATGTGCATCCATCCTTGAGGCCCCCATTCTTTGGGGGCCTCTTGCGTTACACCTTTATTGAAAGCCCGGCTTAGGGGCATTACTCCCATCTGCAATTCTGTTCACAAAATCTCGACTCCGCGCGTGATGACTATCCTTACCCCAGGAATTGAGCCCTAGGAGCCTTAAGGCACATCGCGCTGAAATCCCGCCAATCCACGCCCCCATGGTGCCCAGCCAACTCACAGATCCCCCACAAACGCACCCAACAGAAAAGCAGCAACGGAAAGTCCTCCCTTTCCGTTGCTGCCTCCCAGATAGGCCTACTCCCTAGTCCCCGATCTGATCACGACCACGCTTCACGATCAGCGGATCCGGCGTCCCCACTACGTCATGATCCTTGTTCGTGTATTCGAACTTGCTCAGGATGTAGCGCATCGCGTTAAGGCGAGCGCGCTTCTTGTCGTTCGACTTGATGGTGATCCACGGCGACTCGTCGGTGTCCGTGTAGCGGAACTGCTCTTCCTTCGCGTTGGTGTAGTCGTCCCACTTGTCCAGGGATGCGAGGTCCATCGGCGAGAGCTTCCACTGGCGAACCGGGTCCACCTGGCGGATGGCGAAGCGGGTGCGCTGCTCCTTCTGTGTCACGGAGAACCAGAACTTGGTCAGCGAGATGCCGGAGCCCAGGATCATGTTCTCGAGCATCGGCACTTCGCGGAGGAACTCAGCGTGTTGGGATTCGGTGCAGAACCCCATGACGCGTTCGACGCCGGAGCGGTTGTACCAGGAGCGGTCGAAGAACACGATTTCGCCGGCGGCCGGGAAGTGTTGGATGTAGCGCTGGAAGTACCAGGAGGTGGATTCGCGCGGGCTCGGCTTTTCAAGGGCGACGGTGCGCGCACCACGCGGGTTGAGGTGCTCGTTGAAGCGCTTGATGGTGCCGCCCTTACCTGCTGCGTCACGACCCTCAAAAATAATGATGTGGCGCTGACCAGTGTCTTTGGTCCAGTTCTGCCACTTCAATAGCTCGATTTGGAGGGCACGCTTTTGCTCTTCGTATTCGTGCCTGCTGAGGCGTTCTTCGTAGGGGTAGTTTTCGCGCCAGGTTTCGATTGGCGTCCCGTCCGGCATGAGCAGCGCCGGGTCATCTTCATCAGTGTCGTCGACGATCCAGCCTTCTACGGCGGCGAGGTCGATCATTGGGAGTTCGTCATCCTTGTGGTCAGCCATGTATTTAGCTTAACCCCATTGCCCCCGTATCGGCGCTGTTTGTTGGTTTTTATTTATCGACGCCACCCCCGTTTTCCCACGCCCTCCTAACGAGAAAACCCCGCCACGTTTGTGGCGGGGTTTGTATCAGGGGTCTTAGGAAACCAGACCGATCAGCTTGACGATAGCGTCGGCAGCGTCGCCGAGCTTGCCCAGAATGGTGAGCAGAGCGCCTGCGATGTGGTTATCGGAAGAAAGCAGCTCCCAGTTCTCCAAAGCCTTCATGGATTTATCTCCTCTGTAAGTATTTCGATCAGATTGAAAAGGTGGATGTGCTACTTAGCGTTCTTGATGGCAGCAGCCTGCTCGAAGGTCCTGCCGACCTTGTCGGGATCGCCGAGGTTGCCAAAGCGAATCAGGATGTCCGGCACAACGCGGAACAGCTTAACGATTGCGGATGCGAAGGTGTTGAAGTCCTTCAGCGCGTCGGTGATGACTGCGAGATCCATACTTACCCCTTACAGGTTGTGACACGGTGGGCGTTCGCCCGAGTATCTGAATTTCTTATTCTCGACCCCCTGCTGGGGTGTCTTAGTGGCTAATTTTGCACGTATTTTTAGCTCACGTCAAGGCTTTGAAAATGATTCACCTCACATTAGGGGCACCCGCTGCATGTACCTTACATGCATAACACATCCACAAACTTTCAAGTAAGTTTCCCCAGCACATTCCCCAAAAGTATAAATACTACTTAAGCTGCAGAAACACGTTTATACAGGTGACTGCGAACTATTCTTCTACCGTTTCTTTGAGTTTCCTGCATAAAAGCGACACTCGGACCTTTGTTTCGCGGTCCCGTATTTCTGAAAGTTTGCTGAGCGTGGTCCGTTGCGGCTAAAGCGCTCACCCACCAATAAGAAGCGTTCGGCATTAGCGAACGTTCGGTAAAGCCGAACGCCCCCCCGGCTAACGGACAACGGACCTGCGCAACGTGCCACGCACTCTAGCTTTCAAATGACGACACCAGTGCTTCCATCATGAGCCCTGTACCGCGCTACGAGAGTGGCAGCACTATTCGTTTCGAGGTACCTAATGAGTGCGACGCTGGACGGCGGAGACCAGCCCGGAACACCCAAACCGAGCCCCGCAAACACCCACCTTGAAACTACACAGATTTCTATATAGTTTTTAGGTATGGAGACTTTATCTATCACTGAAGCGTCCCGCCGCGGCATCTCGGGGCTTGTTTCTTCTGTTGAGGAGCACACCCGCGTTGCCCTGTCACGTCACGGAAAGGTCGTGGCCGAACTTGTTGACGCCAACGAGCTGGAACAGCTTTTCCGCGACCGCGAAACACTTCAGGACGCAACATTGGCGCTGGTTCGCGTCGCCACCGACACAGGCAACCGCACAGATCTCGACGAAGTCATCGAGCAATTAGGGTTTTCTCGCTCGGAGCTAGAGGCCGAGCTAGAGGCCGAACTTCGCAGCCACAAAGCGTAGCTATGCAGCACAATTTACCTCGTGCAAGAGTCCGTCTCATTGACGACGCCATCAACGATTTGGAAACCCTCCAGCGCAAAGATCCGCAAATTGTCCGCGAGGTTTTGAAAAAGATGTTGCTGCTGGAACGAGCGCCTGATGCAGGTGAACCATTACTCGGCGGTCTAGTCGGATTTCGCAAGCTCATAGTGGGTAACAGACATTACCGCATCGTATGGCGTGTTTGTACTGACAACAACCACGTGCCAGTTCTCGAAATCGCTGAAGTGTGGGCTGCCGGTGCCCGCGCAGATAGTGCTGTGTACGAAGAAGTGACGAAGCGTTTCAAACAACTGAAGCACTCCGAGAAGCTTTCCACTCACCCGCTGAACGAAGTTGTTGCAATCTTGGGACGACGCTACACCGACGTGGAGCCCCACCCAGAGCCAAATCCCCCAGAGGAGCTTCCCAAGTGGCTGTCACAGGCCCTCGCAACTGAACTCCACTTTCCCCAGGAAGAGATATCTGCGCTGGACAAGGAACAGGCCCAGCGACTGCTCACAGAACACTGGTCAAAGCCAAAAGAGAGTTAACGCCCCAATCCTGTCAAGGCCTCAAAGGAGTGCGACATTGGTCAGCGAGGACCCGTCCTAGAGATCCCAAACGCTCAAATAGCACAGCCCCACCCCCCATCACGCCATATACCGCTCAATCCCCTTCACCAATAACAGAAGATGCAACGGCTGCCCCGGCATCTCCTGAAAACCAGCGTGCTGCATGTAGAACTTCTTCGCCCGCTCGTCCAGCGCGTGCACAACTACCGCCACGGCACCGACCTTAACGGCAACGGTAAAACAGCGCTCCAACGCATCACGCAGCAGCGCCTTGCCGACACCTTTCCCCTGAGCATCCTGGTCAACCGCAAGCCGTGCGAGGATGATCACCGGGATGGGATCGAGCCGTCCTTTCGCAAAACGCTCCGGCGCAGCCTTAGCGACGATACCCCCAGTACACACCGCGTAGAAGCCAGCGACCCGCTCATTCCACGTCGATATATACACCGCACAGTTGTTGGCACGCTGGTTTTGCATCGCGTAGCGGTGAAACCACGTATCAAGCGACGCCTCCCCGCACCGAAACTCGGACCGATTATCCGACTTCTCCAACCGACGGGGCGGCTGCAGAATCCCTTCAGCTTCCAAAGCTGAACTCCTTGCCAAAAGGAGTCTCCTCAGCGAAAAGCGTACCTAGCCGTGAAAAGTCGGCAGGCTGAGCAAGCAACTCCTCCACACGAGAAAAATCATCCATTCCCAACACGAAGAGCCTCTGATCAGCAAGCACCCTGGCAGCGCGCTCAACAGCGCTCTCCAGCACGAACTGCGACACCGAGGAATTCGTCACCTCCGCCGCACGCCGCAGGCACTCCTCCTGCACTGACGATGTGCGCAGATTCAGCCGTCTATCCTTCACAGCCATTTCAACCTCCCAAAAACCTTGTACCCACAATGTACACACACAAGAAGATGAGGACAAGACTCAGAACTTCGGAGTCGGCATCGCCATGGGTGCAGGGCAAGCTAATTGACGACGCCACCACCGCCCTTATGCGGTGCAGTTAGTCCGAACCAGAAAGGTCCAACACCACCATCCCGAAGAACACAATCGCTTCAGAGCGTGGCCTCCCATAAGCCCTTAAAAGGCATGTTCAGACTCCCCGATGTCTCCCTTAAAAACAAGCACCCCGAGGGACCTTGACGCAGCTAAAAGCAATCCTTTTAGCGCCGGTAGCCTCGGGGCTAACGTCCTTTGATAATACCAGAGCCTCAAGCAATTGCTGATTGAAACCACACACGCACGTATGCCATTCGCAGAGAATTGGATGCCCGTCTACTCAGTAAGCTCGCTGACCACACCCAGATCAAGAATCCAACTGACTGATGCTTCTGAGGTATTCGATGATTTGGTCAGCACCGTCTTCCCAGTTCTGGATTCGGGGGCCAGGGACGTCCCGGTTGTAGCGTTGGTTGTAAATGAAGGTGTGGAAGCCCATGCGTTCGAGGCTTTCGATGTTGTCGGGCGAGTCGTCGACGTAGCAGTGGGCACCGACGGAGTCTTTGAGTCCTGTGAAGCAGAGGGACATGTATGGAATGCCGGCGTCGTCAAGCCAGGCTGCAGTGTCCGAGACGATCTTGCTGTGGCTGGACCCGAAGATGAGGCGGTGGGTGACTACCCTGATGTGTGCTCCGGCGTCGGAGATCTTCTTCATTGCTTCTGAAACGCCCGGGATCACGGGCAAATCGCGGTAAAGCCCTGCCTTCACAGCGCGCTGGTGTGCATCCAAGTAATCGCGGGTGGATTCAAAGCCCCATCCGGCTTTGCCCAGGTTATATACCTCGGGTTCGGGCAGCGTTGCGGGATCAATACCCCGCTCTTCCGCGAGGAATCTCCGGAGGCCGGCAGTGTAGTCGGCGCATACGCCGTCGAGATCGAGCCCGACGATTGCTCTGCCTGTAAAACTATTGGTCATCGTTTTCTAGTTCTTTCTGTAGTGTGCTTTTCGACGCAATTTCTTCAGCCTGTTTCTGCAGGTCTTTCAGGTACTCTTTCGTATCAAATCTGTGCCCGTGGAACCAAGCGTACCGATCCGTGAGGTACTCGCAGTCCCAAGCGCCGGTCTCCATCACCGAGACCGACTCCCTCATAAGGGTTTCTTCTTTCCGCACGGAACGGATAATGGTGTCTACGTTCTTGTACTCCTGGGAGCAAAACTTCGTATACCTGTAAACCCATTGGGTCGAGGCCGCCAAATAGTACGCTACAGGCAGAAGGAAGAGTGCCTGCACCCAAATCGCATGATCCGGCATCACGGCTTGGACGCCCGGGGAAATCAGTAATACGAGCGACATGGCCGCAGACCAAGCGACGTGCACCTTGGGAATTGACCACATGTGTTTGGATACTTGGTGGGTACCAGTTGTAAACCACAAAACACCAAAAAGCGCCAAAAGAATTGCGTAACTGTCCAATGCAATACCTACTGCACTGAACAAGCTTGCATCGTCTTCATCGTTGTTCGACGCCGCCACGTGCCAGGTAAAGAAGAAGCTCAGAAGCAAACTGATCCATACAAGGATATTCGCCAAAAGCGGCGACAACCCTGGCTGAGGAGCGAGCCAGACCTGCAAGTACGCAAGTGTGCGCTGCGGAGACGTATTCGACAAATGGACCCGGGACTGTGACGTACGCGAAGTACCGTGGGGAGATTCCTTGCCCATCCGGCTGTAGAATTCATCAACGGGCCGCGGATCGTTGTGGCACGCCCCACCGCCTAGATTGACGCCTTTCACGCAAGGACTGTTCACCTCAACCTGTCCCGTAGCTTCCTCAACGCGAGCTGCAGTTCCGCCGTCATCGCTGTGTTCCACGAGCGACGCGTTGACGAGTCCAATCAGGCGCACCACCGTTGAATTCTCGGGAGGCTCGATTTCAATGTGTGTGCTTCTAGCAGACAGCGTGGAATACGCCAGCGTAACCTTGGTCACCCACTGTATTCTCTTGAGCGAATATGGCCACAGGGTTCGCTGTGGGAGCCTGTCTGGTGAAACTTCTACACAATCTTCTTCTTCCCACACTTTGTAAACGTCATGGAAGATTGCAGGCTTTCTGCCGTTCGTATCTCCAACGTCGCCGTCTTCTTCTGGGTTGAAGCTAGATTCTTCGGCATCGCACACCAGTTTTGCGGTGCAACGCTTTGGGGTGAAGGCGTTCTTGCTATCCGATCGCTCCCAAAGCTTCTCTGCCGGTGCGACTACCGTGAACAGATACGAAAGCGAGGTCGTCGACAAGAGGCAGCCGAGGAGCTCGATTTGCTCGAGCACAACACTGTTTTGCCGATTGTTTTCGATCGCCAGCATTAACGCGAGGGCTAGGCAGTGAACGCCCAGCGACGAATCCAAAACATCGGTGGATTCCCCCTGCTCGCTCTCGACGACTTTTCCTCCAACGGTAATTTGGCCCGCATTTAACCGCCATAGTGAGAGTTGCACCGGCTCCAGGGATGACTGGTTGCGGATCAATGACGCTGATAAGGCGAGTGTCGCAAAAAGGTGATGCCGGTGGGTATCTTGAACCCTTCGCACGGTATCGGTGAAGTACGCCGTTCGGTCCGTTCTTGAGCTGTAGATGATGTCCGCGATGCCGTGGTTGATGAGTCGTTTAAGCTCACCTAGCCCAAGGTGTCCCACAACGGGCTTAAGGTAGTCCGAAAGGTTCAATTCCTGAGCCACCAGGCGCATTGCCTGATACGTGAGCCCTCCGTTCGGACCAAACTCGAGGGACGAAACGGGCTCTCCCGCCAGCGAAATATCCAAGTTGATCAGCATCCCTTTACGCAAGAACGTTAAAGGCACGACTGCTTGCTCGGTCGAATCACCGTAGTACATCGCTTTTGAATGAGGGAGCTCAAAGTCAAAGCTCAGGCGGCGACGGGTTTGGCCATTGGTGATGAGCTGCATGGTTTCCACCCGGCGCTTGACCCAATTCCAGTCCGTGATCAGTGGGAGAATTGCAGCACCCAACGCGTCGTCGTCGGCCGGGGGCTCATACACAGAGCTCGCCCGAGGGCCTGTTTTCTGGTCGGTCGACTGGTTGAGCTCGTGGTTCGTTACCGCTGCGGTCTTTCGCACCTGATCATCAATGATCGACTGCAGAAAAGTTATGGATTCGTCTTTGTTGGCGGTACCCGAGGGATGCATTGTCTGGTATCTCTATCTGTCCGTTTCGTGGCAATACGTCAAATAGATTAGCAGTGCTGTGAGAGGAATTTTCGGCGATTGCGCAGCACTTTCTGACGGAGTACCACAACACGAAGCTGCTCCTCAGCGATCGCAGCGTTCCGCGCAAAGCCCGCAGGTTGTGTCGGCGCTCTCCTGGACAACCTCCAGGTTTGGAAATGGATATAGCCATTCACGAAAAAACGAAAGCGACGCAGGTTACGGTGATACCTGCGCCGCTATTGAGGAGAAACTTGGCGTAACGCCTTACACCTACATCATCTGGCGCCTACCCAACGCAGCACCGAGGAGTATCAGCATACTGCTCAGCACAAGCGGCGCCTGCAAACCGTAGCCTCCAGTCTTGGGCAGGTTGCCCTGACGAACGTTTGCGACCTGAAGGTACGCGGTTGCATCTGCTGGTTGGTTTGGCCGCTTTGTCCAAAGGCCGGCGTCAGCAAGTTCAGAGGTCCAGGTGTCACCTCGAGCTACTTGTACAACATAGCCACGTTCGTCATTAACGATCTTGAACCTGACCGGAGCGGCCAGCAGCGTGTAGGGTTGTCCGTCCTCGGCAATCGGAGACTGTGTCTCCACGAGATAATACTCCGTACCCGGTACCAACTGTGTGTCCGTCCGGTAGGACTTGGTCGATTCATCCCACTCGACGGGCAGTGTCGTCGGACCTGTCGGCGTTTCACGGACCACAAACTTGGCACCTTTCAGTGCAGTGGCGGTGTCAGAGGCATCCACTTTTTGGAGCTGGAGACGAACCATTTCCTCCACCTCCTCAGTGTTACTTACGGTACAGGTCACGGTGGCCAGGTGGCCGTCTTCCGTTGCCGGAATTCCAACCTTAAAGCCGGTTTCACCGTCGTTTTTCACATCCGCAGCCTTGGCCTCTTCACCTTTCAGCTTCTGCGTACACACCGCGTTCTTGCCACCACGCTGGTACAAACGGTACGGCTCTTGCTGGGTCTCGGCGATTGCGACCTCCACTGGACGCTCTGAGTGAATCGGCCATACGGCATTCGCCTGATCATCGGGGACGTTACCTTCGGAGGTTGCACCTTCCTTGACGGAAGTGAGCTGCTGATCCGCAAAGCGTGTGCGGCCATCCTGCAAACCGACGACAGGTGCGTCGCTGGAAATTGAAAACTCCCAGTCCTTCACATTGTTGCGCAGCGGATTTCCGGAGGCATCGACAATCTGCTTCTTCACGATAACTTTGCCCTCACACAGCTGGGATACCTCCTCGCCGAGCTTTTTGAGCTCACCTGTCAACTGACCGTAGCTGTTCAGACGGACCGTGTCGTTAGGGCCCGAAATATCTTCGCCCATCGACTTCACGGTGCGGAGACCATGCGTGAGGTTTTCGATTCCCCACTGTGTATCATTCACGTATTCTTTGCCGTCCAGTCGCGGAGGCCTTTCTTTTCCGCTCTTTTCCCGGCCATCATCAAGATTGTGCATAAACCGGAACAGCCGTTGGTCTGAGTTTCCCTGCTTGAGCCCTTCCTCAATGTTGACCAAGATGTCTTGGTTGGGGTATTTTGCAGTGCTTCCGACTTGCAACCCCGTAGCAGTCCTGTATGAGTATCGATTCTTAGCAGTTTCTGCGTAATCCTTGAGGTTCTTAAGTACGTAGTCTCGCTCAACCACAAATTCTCGGTTCTTACCGAGCCGCAGGTCGACCATCAGAGGCACTACCCGGGTACCGTTACTTTTCAGTTCATCTGCAGCAATCACTGCCCTGTTCAGCGAAGTCTCCTGAACAAACGCGCCGTAGTTTTTTCCGTCACGCTTGTGCTCCAGGAGCGAATTCTGCCAGTCCGAATTGTCACTGGTTGGCATGCCGTCGGTGATGAAGTAGACGACGTCATAGTTGCCGTCTTTAACAGCTCGAAGACCTGCTTCCCAGTTGGTCGCAGCACCAACCGACCCCGACCTCCAGCTATCAATAGCAGTCGTGATTTGGGGGTTCAGTTCGCCGTTGGGTCCATCGACAGGTTGCGGCCCACCGCTATTGTTCGCAGCGCGGTCGGCGAAAGAATAGATACCGACCTCAGTCGGTGTACCCTGCAAGGACTTCGCCAGTTGCTTGGCTGCGCTCTTGCTGGCGTCAAAGCCGTTGTAATCTGCGTAGCTCAGCGATGTCGAAAGGTCTGCCACGATTGCGATCTTGAGGCCGCATTTCTTCGGCATCGGCGGATTGGGGTATGTCGAAGAGATCAGCTGCCCTTTGGGCGCTTCACTAGGAACGGTTGGCTTTGGCGCGTCTTCTGCAGGCGATCCGAAAACCGTGACTGTTGATTCAACGGCTCGCGGTCTTGAAGGGTACTTGGCAGTCGCTGCAATCTTGGCGTCCTTCGGCACCTTCGCCGACGGTAGGCGCTTCCCCGTAGCCACTGATACCGGGTACACCTCATAAACCACTTCATCAGCGGTCGCTGAGATGACGCGCTTCTCCAGCTTGACGCCATCTTCGATGCGGTCGACGGTCACGTCGTAGCGCTCGATCGCTAGGGGACTATTCGGTGCACGTACCCGCACGTACGCACGCTCAAAGTTAGAATCCTGGAGGAACTCTCCGGTTGACACAAAGGGATTATCCCCTGTGACACCCAGGTCCTTGACCAGGACGCCTTCGCCTTCAAGCCGGAATTTATCCGACGGAGCAGGCGTAAATATACCCTGCCCCCAGACCTGGACGCCGTATTGACCGTTGGGCGGGCCGGTGAGAGTCAGCTTGATGGTGTCGCCACTCTTGATCTTCAGATCATCCACTTCGGGTACGAGGCGGAATTCGGTGTCGTACGACTTCTCTTGCGCATTTTTGTTCCAGAACCGCTGGTTCAGAACATCTGGGTTCGCGCCTTTACCGACGGTCGTGAAGTTATAGGTCTTGGACACCACCTCACCGCCGTCGCGAATGACCCGAATGGTTACAGGACCTTCGATGTTTTTAGTGTTCGAGTCATTGCGCGTTTTCTTTACAGCAAAACGAGTCAGACGGTAGATCTTTTCCGTCCCACCAACCTTAAACGTCAGTTGCGGATTGTTGTTGACCCATTCGGTATTCAGGCCACTAACGTTTAGCAATGTGTCTGGGTAACCAGGAATCGTGGCTACTGCACGGTTCTGCCCCACTGACTGATCCGGAGCCTCCTCCGCCGGGCGCCCCTTGCCATAACCAGACTCCGCAAGCTGCGCCTCAGACGGCACCTCATTGCTATTAGCGATCGCGTACTCGCCAACACCCACTGTGCGGACCTCGATCTCGACAACCATCGGCGGAATCGTGTGCAGGGCGTTCAGGTTGAACGCGACAAAACCGCCGTCAACGGAGTTCACGAAGCCGTAGTCGTAAGGCTCGAGTTTGCGGCCGTCAGCGGTCACGGACAGGACTTCCTTGATCTCGCCCTTGCCCTCACGCTGCAGCGCGAAAATGTTTTCCTTCGACGCCTTGCCGCCGAACTCCCATGCGTCGCCCTCGGGGTCGTTGACCACGATGCGGTCAATGTCGCCCTTGCGCTCGACGGTCACGGGGTTCGCGGTGGCCGGGGCCTCTGCTGGTTTCGAAGCAGATGCAGAGGCCGAATTAGAGGCCGACGCTGCGGCCGGCGCCGAAGGCGTGGCGGAGGACGACGGTGTGTCGTCGTCCATCCACGAGTAGGTGGGCAGGCCGGCGTCGTCGGTAGTGATGTCGGAGACCGCCGTGGTCTCCTCCGCCTGCACGGCCGGGTACGCCCCCAAGCCGGCGGCCAACGCCACCGAGGCAACTACGGCAGCAAGTCCACGGGCACGGTGCCGAGCAGGAGATCCTGCTGGTTTGATAAAGTTTCGCATCTTTCTTTCCCTACTTCCGCTTTACCGTGTCTCGTTCTTGCTTCGCCGCGCCAGGAACAACCCCAGCACAATTAACAGTCCGCCAAGTCCTGCGGCCCACAGCACGTTCGCACCGGTGGACGCCAGCGACCCGCGCTCGCCCTCAGGCACCGCACGTGGGTGGGTGACGGTGGTAACCACGCCGTTCGGTTTCGTAGTCACGATTGTCGACGGCACCGTGGTCGTCACCGTTGTCGGGGTGCCACCGGGAGGGGTGGTGGTGTAGGTGGTGCGGATGGTGGTGCTCACCCGCGGGGGTGTCGACGTCGTCGTCTTCGTCGTGGTCGCCGTGTTGCCGGGCTTCGTCGGCGTGGTTGATGGCGGCTCCGAGGGCTCCCACGGTGGTGGGGTGCCGTAGCTCTTGTCCCACTTCATCACCAGGACGTTCTCGTACTCGTAGCGGATGCCGCGCTCGTCCGGCAGCGGCAGGATGAGCAGTTTCGGGCTGCTCAGGTGGTACTCGTACTTCGTGTCCGGGGCGGACTCCTCCACCAGGTACAGGCCCGGGGTGAGGTTGTCGAAGAGGACTTCGCCGCGCTGGTTCGTCGCCTTCGTCTCGACGACGTCCAGGCCGCGCGATCGGGCGTCGTCAAGCGTGGTTTTCTTAGCCACGTTGCGGCCTTGCTCCGTGGTGATGTCGATGCCCCGCACCTTCGATAAGGTGAACTTCGCACCGGCGATGGCTGGAGGCTTCTGGCCTGCCGGCACCTCATCGTACGGGTTGGTGCCCTGCTTCTTCAGCAGCAACTGGATCGGCTTACTCTTGTCGATGCTCGCCGGGTTCAGGTTGGCGTCATTACCGCTGATTGGGCGCACGTCAGCCACCGCGGGCGTAAACGCACCCGCGGCGAGCATCGTGGCTGCACCACACGCTGCCAATAGTTGGGACAAGCGCATTAGGACAGAACCTCCTCGTTCACAGCGCCGGAACGGTCGCTCTTCTTCTTTTCGCGGTACACCCACCAGATCAGCGCCAGCAGGATCAGCAGGGACACCCCGCCGAGGGCCCACATCCACCACTGCAGGGTGGAGGTGGAGTCGTCGAGGACGCTGGCCTCGTCTGGGTCCATGGGTACTCGCTCCGCGTGGACGAGCAACCGGTGCGTATTGATGCCGTACGGCGTACAGGTGATCAACGTCAGCAGGTCGCGCTCGGGGTCGGCGCGCAGGCTGTCGGTCTCATCCGGCAGGACAATTTCGATGTCGTACACCTTGTACTTCATGCGCTCGCCAAACGTGGATACATAGATGGCGTCGCCGACTTTGATGTCGGAAAGGTTGTCGAACAGGGTGGACGTCGTCAAGCCTGTGTGACCCGTGATGACCGAGTGGAACCCCTTGCCACCTGTGGGAAGCGCCGACCCGTACAGGTGACCGAGACCCTTCTGCAGGGTGTCTTCCGCCGTGCCGTGGAAAACGGGCAGGCGTAGGTCAATCGCCGGAATCGCGATCTGCGACATCGCCGACACACCCTCCAGCTGACGCTCGTACTCCTTGTAATCAGCGTTGTCTTCGCTGATGCGGGCGAGCCACGGGTCGAGGATCGGCCCGTCGGTGTGCGCCTCGTTGTACGCCTTCGCGGCTTCGAATGCCGTATTTACTTCTTCGACTGGTGTTTGTTGCAGTTCTTCCTCGTAGAGCTTCGCTACCTGCTCCTGCACCCGGTTGTTCCACTGCGTCGCAATGACCGGGTACATGAGCACCGCAATGCCCACCAGCACCAGGATGACCGGCAGCGCCATACGCTGGTAGAACGATTGCTGCGCCGGCTCCCGCCGATGCTTCGCCTTCACCTCTGTTGCCACCGCGTCTTCCTTTCATCCAGAACGCCTTATCGACGTCCCCTTCTTTCCAAAACTGGGGCGGGAATTTCAAGCCGTCCCGCCGACCGGCCATCCCCTGCGGGGCAGGTTGTCGCCCCGCAGAGTCTCCTACATCACGTACCGATTACGCAGTGCGGGAGTTACGACGTGCCGTGTAGACACCGCCGCCGATGATCGCGAGACCCGCCAGGGCCACGATCAAAATACCCATGCCACCGGTGGCCGGGAGGGTCGGCGTGGTCTTCTTCAGGTTGTCGACAACGGCGCCGTTAGCGATCTCGTTCGAGTCAGCTACAGCCTCGAATGCGGTCTTACCTGTATTGAGCTTGTTGGTCGTTTCCTTCGTCAGCACGATCTCGCGGACCGCTGCCTTGCCCTTCGGAGTCTCGTAGCCCTTAGGAGCCTTGGTCTCCTTGATGCAGTAATTAGCTACAGTCTCAGTTGGCGCGGCGTTATTGACCCAGTCAGTCACGTGGAGGCCCGGGAAGGTCAAGTTGCCATCTGCGTTAGTAACGCCAGTTTGGATGGCGGCACCTTCGAGGTCGTCCTTGTTGGCATTGCACTTGCCGATCTGGAACTCGGCACCAGCAAGTGGCTGGTTCTCCTTGCCATCAACCTCGCCACGCTTGTACACAGAGATGTCACCGACGTAGGTCACAACCTTGTCATGTGGCGTCTGCTTTGGCTCATCATCCTTCTGTGCCTTCGGGTCGTGGAAGATGAAGGTCTGGTTCACCGAGTTCTCAATACCCTTCGAAGCAGTGTCATCCTTCAACATCGTCGCCTTCACAGTGACGCGGACGATGTCACCAGGCTGCAGGTCTGCTTCCTTGGGGTTAACCGTGACGCTGAAGGTCTGGTTAGCCCCAGCTGCAATGTTCGAGTTGTTCAGTTGCGGATCGAGCGCCTGAACCTCAGATGGAGTGTACTTGTCGATCTTGGTCTTATCCTCACCACGAACACGTTCAACGCTCACGATAAAGCCATCGTTCCACTGAAGCTCAGCGTTATTCGAAGCATCGGTAAGGGTGATGTTCTTCAGCTCGCGACCTTCCGGAGCAGCCGGGACGACTCCGTCCAGGGTGTACTCAACTACAGCGTTCTCTGCTGGACGTGCACCGAGGAAGCCAGGCTTGCCAGACTCGCCGGCACCGTCGCTCTTGGTGTTCTTATCCTGATCAACGACGGTCTTGCTGACCTTCGCCATCGAGTTCTTCGGGTAGACGTGAACGTCGCGGTTCCAACCGTCACCCTTTGGGGTAGTCATCGGCAGGAACACAATGAACGGCTGGCCAAGAACGTACGTCTCGGTTTCAGGGGACTTAACCTCAGGTGCGCTTACTTCCTCAACAAGGTAAGCGCCTACCGGCATACCTTCCCAGGAGATTTTGCCGTCACCATCAGTTGTGCCCTCGTAAAGGTTTCCCTCGAGACCACGCTTTTTAGCACCTGCAACGTCGCGATCATTTGCCAACTTGGCAATGTCATTAAAGATCGCCTGGTCGGTGATGTCGCCATTGATCTTCTGCGCGGTGAACTTCACACCTGGCAATGGCTTGCCAGAGGCGTCTTTATCGGTTTCACCGGTAGCGTTACGAAGCTCGGTCGGGTTCACCATCTTATGGATCGTCAGCTTGGCCGGTGCATCACCAATCGTGCCGGCATCCAGGACATCCGTCGCCACAGCTGGCTCATTATTCATCGTCTGCGCCATCGCGTCCTGCGCCGCGATGCCGGCGGAGCCAGCGAAGGTCAGGCCTGCTGCGATTGCGATCGCGGCGGTTTTCTTGAGGGCAATTGCCATTTGGTTTCCTTCCAAAAGAGGTTGCTCGGGGCCCTCAGTGCACTTCAAGAAGATTCGGTTCTTGCGCACACGTCAGTGGCCCAACTCTGGGAACACCCCAAATCTACCCCCCCCCCCCCC
>NZ_KV789238.1:117626-165109 GCF_001807505.1 Corynebacterium sp. HMSC08D02
CCCCCCCCCCCCCCGCTTTGTCCAAGTCATTTTGTATGGAACCTCAAGGTTTCTCAGACAACAATTCACCCCATTAGCGCAGCGTAAATCGGCATCGCTCGCTGACCTTTACCTATGAAAACAACTGTCCATTACCACTAGACATTCTGACCGCCAGGTTTCTCCAAACTCTTAGAGAGTTCTTACACGCCGTGGTCACCTGTTGAGGCTTTTCGACGCCCACCTACGCAAAACCCGCATCCTAGATCGGGACAGTTCCTTCCATGGCTGCAGCCATAACTATTCCGGTCGACATGCTCCGGTCGACCAACCCTGGTCAGCGCGAAATCGGTAAAATGGCGTGAAAATGGCTAAATCGCCATGACCTGCGTTGGTCGACGGGAAGAGGTCGACGGGAACGAAAACGACACCTAGCCGACGCAAAGCCAGACGCAAATCTGTTCACAAATTCCCGACTCTGCTCGAAGCGACACATCCCACCCCGAACACAAAAATCCCGGGCCACCCCACCGCAAAAGCGGGGCGCCCGGGAAACAGCCAGCAACCGGCAACAAGCCGGAGCAAGCGTTTTACATCATGCCTGCCATGGCGTCTGGGTCCATGCCTGCACCGGCGGCACCGGCTGGCTCAGGCTTGTCGGCAACGACGGCCTCGGTGGTCAGGAACAGAGCCGCGATGGAGGCTGCGTTCTGCAGTGCCGAGCGCGTGACCTTTGCCGGGTCGTTGATGCCTGCTTCCATCATGTCCACGTACTCGCCGTTGGAGGCGTTCAGGCCCTGGCCGTCAGGCAGGTTGGCCACCTTGTCGGCGACAACGCCTGGCTCCAGGCCAGCGTTCAGAGCGATCTGCTTCAGCGGTGCGGAGAGCGCCTCACGGACGATCTTCACGCCGGTGGCTTCATCGCCTTCGAACCCGAGGTCGTCGACAAGCTCGCGGGCGGCCTGCAGGAGGGCGACGCCACCGCCGGCGACGATGCCTTCCTCGACGGCTGCCTTCGCGTTGCGGACGGCGTCCTCGATGCGCAGCTTCTGTTCCTTGAGCTCAACCTCGGTGGCTGCACCAACCTTGATCACTGCGACGCCGCCGGCCAGCTTGGCCAGGCGCTCCTGCAGCTTCTCGCGGTCGTAGTCGGAGTCGGAGTGCTCGATTTCGGCGCGGATCTGCTTGACGCGGCCGTCGATCTGCGCCTGGTCGCCGGCGCCCTGGACGATGGTGGTTTCGTCCTTGGTCACGACAACCTTGCGTGCCTGGCCCAGCAGTTCAGGGGTGGCGGTCTCCAGGGAGAGGCCGACCTCTTCGGAGATGACCTGGCCGCCGGTGAGGATGGCGAGGTCCTGCAGCATGGCCTTGCGGCGGTCGCCGAAGCCCGGTGCCTTGACGGCGACGGACTTGAAGGTGCCGCGGATCTTGTTCACAACGAGGGTGGAGAGGGCTTCACCCTCGACGTCCTCGGCGATAATCAGCAGCGGCTTGCCGGACTGCATGACCTGCTCCAGCAGCGGAACGAGGTCCTTGACGTTGGAGATCTTGGAGGAGACCAGCAGGATGTATGGGTCTTCCAGGACGGCTTCGCCGCGCTCCATGTCGGTGGCGAAGTATGCGGAGATGAAGCCCTTGTCGAAGCGCATGCCTTCGGTGACTTCGAGGTCGACGCCGAAGGTGTTGGACTCCTCGACCGTGATCACGGACTCCTTGTTCACAGCACCGTTGCCCACGGCGTACATCGCCTCAGCGATCTTCTTGCCGATTTCCGGGTCGGAAGCCGAAATGCCAGCCGTGGAGGCGATCTGCTCCTGGGTCTCTACTTCCTTCGCGTTATCCAGCAGGTACTTGGAGACCTTCTCGGTCGCTGCCTGGATGCCGCGCTTGATGCCCATCGGGTTGGAGCCAGCTGCGACGTTGCGCAGGCCCTCGCGGACAAGCGCCTGTGCCAGGACGGTTGCGGTGGTGGTGCCGTCGCCGGCGACGTCGTCAGTCTTCTTGGCTACTTCCTTGACCAGCTCGGCGCCGATCTTTTCGTATGGGTCCTCGAGGTCAATCTCGCGGGCGATGGTGACACCGTCGTTGGTAATGGTTGGTGCGCCCCAGGACTTCTCCAGGACGACGTTGCGTCCCTTTGGCCCAAGGGTGACCTTGACGGCGTCGGCTAGTGTGTTCAGGCCGTTTTCTAGGCTGCGGCGTGCTTCCTCGTCGAATGCGATCATCTTAGCCATGTAAGTTTTCTCCTTGTATTCGTCGTAAAGTGCAGGCGCCCGCGACGGCACGGTTGGCGCGTGGCCAACCTCACCCGCGTTAGCACTCAATTGCCTCGAGTGCTAAGACACAGTTTTAGCACTCTCGCCCGCCGAGTGCAAGGAACCATCTTCGGCAACCGAGGTGACCTTGGAGCGCGTCTTCGAGTACACGAACCACACCAGCACAACGAACAGGGCCGTACTGAACCACGGCGTCCAGGACTGCTCCGTGAACACCTCCAGCGGGCTCTCCCCCGCCGCGCCAGCGATCAGCGCCGCGTTGAGCACGCCGAACAGGGACTCGCCCACGATCATGCCCGTGGCCACCAGGGTGCCCATCCGGCGCGCGAAGTCCGGGTGGCGCTGCACCTGCGCCCAACGGTTATAGATGTATCCGATCAGCCCGCCGATCGGCACGATGACCGTCACCGCCACCGGCAGGTACATGCCCATGCCCACAGCCAGCGGCGGCAAGCTGTACTTGCCCGTGGTGCGGGTGAGGGTCTCGTCGATAATGATGAGCGCAACGCCGATGCCCGCGCCCAGCAGAATCAAGCCCCAATCCAGCGAACTGTTGAAAATGCCGTTCGCCACCGAGGACATCAGCGCCGCCTGCGGTGCCGCGAGCGCGTCCGGGCCTGCGCCCTCCATGCCCTGGAAGCCGAAGCCTGTGAGCATCACCTGCAGGATCGGCGGGATGACCACCGAGCCGAACAGCACACCAATAATCAGCGCCACCTGCTGCTTCCACGGCGTCGCCCCCACGAGCTGGCCCGTCTTGAGGTCCTGCAGGTTATCGTTCGAAATCGTGGCGATGCCGAACACAATCGCCGCTGTAAACAGCGTGTACGCCACCAGCGAGCTCGCATTCGCGTCCGTGCCCGCCATGAACGCGCCAATCAGCAGCGCACACGAGAGGACCGCAATGATGCCGATCGAGGAAATCGGGGAGTTCGACGCCCCAATCAACCCCGCCATGTAGCCACACACCGACGCCACAATCAGGCCAATAACCAGGATAAACAGCACCGAGATCATGGTGAGCGACAGCGCGTGCTCGTGGATGTCGGTGCCGCGCACGAAGTTCCACAGCAGCATGCCAATCGGCAGCATCGACGCCACAATCACGCCCGCCACGATCGGGAACGGGATGTCACGCTCCGTCACATCGACGACCACGCCGTCATGCCTCTTTTTCGACGACGCCAACGACGACGCAATACCCGTCGCAATCGGCTTCGCGATCTTGATCAGCGTCCACAGCGCCGCCACCGCCATCGTGCCCACGCCGATAAAGCGGATCTCGTCCGCGAACGTCGTGGAGACCACCTCGGCCAGCTCCAGGCCTGCTCCCATGTTGTCCGCCGACTTCATAGGCAGCAGGATCGCAAAGGAAATGACGACGCCAACCAGCATCGCAATACCCACCGGCAGGCCCACCAAGTGGCCCACGCCCAGCAGCGCCAAGGACAGCGAACCGCCCATCATCGTGCCGCCGCCACCAACGCGGAAGAACCCGGCAACCTCGCTAGCCACCGCCTTCATCGCCGCCAACAGCGAGTAGAACGCGGACGTCAACGCGCCCAGAATGATCACGCGCAGGCCCTCGGCGTTCTCCGCATGATCACGCTCCGAACCACCATTGTCCCCGTCGCCAACGCGCAGCACCTCCGCCGCCGCGACACCCTCCGGGTACGGCAGGTCAGAGCCGGTCACCAGCGCGCGACGCAACGGAATCGAATACATCACGCCCAAAATGCCGCCAAGGGCGCAGACCAGGGCGGTCGTCCAAAAAGGGAAACCCTGCCAGTAGCCGACCATCACCAGGCCGGGCAGGACGAAAATGATCGCCGACAGCGTACCCGCAGCCGAGGCAATCGTCTGCACAATGTTGTTCTCACGCACATTGTGCCCGGCGAACTTCCGCAGCACCGCCATAGAAATCACCGCCGCCGGAATGGACGTGGCAAAAGTCAACCCGACTTTCAACCCCAAATACACATTCGCAGCAGTAAACACCAAGGTGATCAAGCCACCAATGATGATCCCGCGCAGCGTCAACTCACGCATCGTCGAGGCCATTGCAAGACCTTTCAATATATAGGCATAAAAACGAACGGAAAGGATTGTACTCCTCCGGTTGGTGGTACTTTCGACCACATGACACAAACAGCTTTTACCCCAAACCGCGACCGCATTTTCGACGACCTCTCCGCCCTCGTAGGCTTCAACTCCCCACACTCCACGCCTGAGCTTGCCGACCAGCACGAAGCTGCCTGCGCCTGGACCGTTTCCGCGCTCGAGGCCCTCGGACTGGACGTGACCCGCCACGCGACCGTCGATAATGCTGACACCATCATCGCCACCAAAGCCCCAGTCGGCGACGCCCCCACCGTCCTCCTCTACTCCCACTACGACGTCGTGCCTGCCAACAACCCCGACGCCTGGACCAGCGACCCCTTCACCCTCACCGAACGCGACGGCCGCTGGTACGGCCGCGGCGCCGCCGACTGCAAAGGCAACCTCGCCATGCACCTCGAAGCGCTGCGCCTCATCCAGGCCAACGGCGGCACCGACCTCGGCATCAAGGTCGTCGTCGAGGGCTCTGAGGAGCTCGGCGGCGACGACGGCCTCGGCAAACTTATCGACGCCCACCCCGACCTCTTCCGCGCCGACGCCATCATGATCGCCGACTCGGGCAACGCCGCCGTCGGCGTCTCAACGCTCACCACCTCCCTGCGCGGCGGCGCCCAAATCAACGTGACCGTCGAAACCCTGGAAGGCGCCGTCCACTCCGGCTCCTTCGGCGGCGCAGCCCCCGACGCCGCCCACGCCCTCATCCGCATCACCGACTCCCTCTTCGACGACACCGGCCGCACCACCATCGACGGCGTCGACTGCACCGCCACCTGGGACGGCCAACCCTACCCAGCCGACACCTTCGCCACCGACGCCGGCGTCCTCGACGGCGTCACCCTCAACGGCACCCCCGACGACAACCCCGCCGACATGGTCTGGGCCCGCCCCGCCATCACCATGATCGGGTTTACCTCCACCCCCGTCGCCGACGCCGTCAACGCCGTCAACCACCGCGCTGAAGCCCAATACAACCTCCGCGTCCCCGCAGGCACCGACGCCGCCGCCATCGCCAACGCCGTCAAGGAACACATCCACGCCCACACCCCCAACGGCGCCCACGTCACCGTGGAAATCTCCGGCGTCAACGAACCATTCGCCACCGACCCCAACCACCCGGCCATCGCCCTGTTCGGCGACTGCCTCCAAACCGCCTACGACGGCGCCGACCTCGCCCTCATCGGCTCCGGCGGCTCCATCCCGCTGACCATCACGCTGCAGAACCACTTCCCCGACGCCGCCATCGCCCTCTACGGCGTCGAGGAACCGCAGTGCGGCATCCACGGCGTCGACGAATCCGTCGACCCCACCGAAATCGAACGCATCGCCGTCGCCGAAGCGCTTTTCCTGCAGCAGTACGGGAAGTAGCCGGGTTTCGGCTGGGTTTCGGCTTGTTTTTGCTGGCTGGGGCGCTGCCGAAACCCAAATGGGAGTAAAAGGAATGTAGTAATCCCCGTTTCGCACGTTTTTTCGAGGATTACTACAATCCACCTACTACACTTTGCAGATTTGGGGGTTCTTCGTATGTATATTCCCTGGCTGATCCTCCCCCGTTTTCCGCCTCCAAGGTTAAAAGCGTGCGATTAGAAGCGTGCGATGCAGGTCCGCATTCTCGCTGGCCTGGCGTGATTTTTGGCGACCAGCGTCGCACTCCTTTAACGCCTCGACACGAACAGGAATCACGTGAAAGCCACGGCGCGCGAACCCGCCACCCCGGAAAAGTTCCCCGGCCCAGCGTGAACCCGGGACCTTTCTTTGTGGACAGCCGTCGCTACCTGCAGAAACGCAACCGTTGGTCGACCGGAACCAGTCCGAAACGCAAAATGGTTCCCGGACGCGGGAACTTTTTCAAAGAGGGCACAGGCGCGGGGCGCGGGCACAGGAGGGGCCAGCCAGCGGCGGGGCGGCCAGGGCGAAAGCCGTTCGCAAAATGTCGGAGCTGTGAGTACAGTGAGATTTTGTTGGTCGCGCCACTGATCATGACGCGCCTTGTTTCTAGTTTCGACGGTGCATGGTGGGCAGCTGCGTTGCTGTGGCGCGCCGAAGCTGAAGAAGCTAAGGAAGCTGAACAAGGAGGCCCGGGTTGTGTTGACGCTACTTGTCGCGCTGTTCGTCGCGACGTCGGCGGCGCCGTTGTTGATCCGTACGATCGGTAGATCGGCGTTTGCGCTGGTGGCGTTGGTGCCGCTGGGCGGGTTCGCGTGGATGGTGTACCTGTTCGCAAAGGGTGTCTTTGTGGATGGTGGGGAGATCGTTTCGCGGATTCCGTGGATGCCGTCGGCGGAGTTGAACCTGGATTTCAGGTTGGACGCCCTGGCGGGCTTGTTCAGTTTGATTATTTTGGGCGTCGGCTCCTTGGTGTTGTTGTACTGCTGGGGCTATTTCGATTCGAATCCGCGCAGGTTGGCCAAGTTTGGCGGGGAGCTGACCATGTTCGCCTCCGTGATGTACGGGTTGGTGATTTCGGACAGTTTCTTGCTGATGTACGTGTTTTGGGAGTTGACGTCGATACTCTCGTACATGCTGGTCAGCTATTACGGTGAGCGGGCGTCGTCGCGAAGGGCGGCGATTCAGGCGCTGATGATTACGACGTTCGGCGGGCTGGCGATGCTCGTCGGTATTAATTTGCTGGGCTACAAGACGGGGATTTGGCGCCTCAGCGAGGTGTCGCAGTTTGCGAATATTGAGAATACGCCTGCGATTTCGACGGCGATTGTGCTGATTATGTTGGGGGCGATGACGAAGTCGGCGCAGGCCCCGTGGCATATTTGGTTGCCGGGGGCGATGGCGGCGCCGACGCCGGTGTCGGCGTATTTGCACTCGGCAGCGATGGTGAAGGCTGGCATTTACCTGGTGGCGCGCCTGGCGCCGGATATGGCGGTGGTAAGCACGTGGCACCTGGTGGTGCTGTCGACGGGCGTGTTCACCATGATTCTGGGTGGTTGGTTGGCGCTGAAGCAGCGTGACCTGAAGCTGATCCTGGCGTACGGCACGGTGTCTCAGCTGGGCTTTATCACGACGGTGATCGGCATTGGGTCGCGTGAGGCGACGATGGCTGGCCTGGCAATTACGTTCGGGCACTCGATGTTCAAGGCGACGCTGTTCATGATCGTGGGCGCGATTGACCACTCGACGGGCACCCGCGACATCCACGAGCTGTCGGGGTTGGCGAAGCGGGAGCCGTTTGTGGCGTTTTTGGCGGCGGTGTCGGCGGCGTCGATGGCGGGCATTCCGCCGTTCTTCGGCTTTGTGGCGAAGGAGTCGGCGCTGGAGGCGGTCCTGAACGAGGAGATGCTGCACGGCATGCCGGGTTACATGACGCTGGTGGCGATCGTCGCGGGGTCCATCCTGACGATGGCCTACTCGCTGTACTTCTGGTGGTCCGCCTTTGCGACGAAGCCAGCACACAACAACGGCGAGTCGAAGGCGGTGCGCGAGATGCACCCGATCGGCCCGACCTTGTGGATTTCGCCGGCGGTGCTGACCACGTTGACGGTGGTGTGCGGTATCTTCCCGGTGCTGCTGTCGACGGCGTTCAACGAGTACCTGGATGTGCGCTTCCCCGGCGGCGAGCAGGAGGAGTTGGCGCTGTGGCACGGGATTACGATCCCGCTGGTGCTGACGGCCGTGATTGTGCTGGGTGGCGTCGTCATGTTCTGGCAGCGTGCGTTGCTGAAACCGCTGCAGACGGGCAAGCCTGCGCTCGGCAATGGTGACGCGTTGTGGGACGCGCTGCTCGCGCAGCTGCGGACTGCGTCGCTGCGGTTGACGGCGTCGACGCAGCGCGGTTCCCTGGTGATCAACCTGGGCGTGATTTTCGCGGTGTTGGCCGTGGTGCCGCTGGCGGCGCTGGTGCTGGGCCACTCGAACGATATTCGGATGATGTTGTGGGATTCGCCGTGGCAGGGCCTGGTGGTGTTCATCATGGTCTGCATGGCTGTCTTTGCGACGGTCCAACGCAACCGCCTATCCGCCGTGGTGATGGTGGGGCTGACCGGCTACGGCATGGCGACGATCTTCGCCCTGCACGGCGCGCCGGATCTGGCGCTGACGCAGGCGCTCGTGGAGACCATCGTGATGGTGGTGTTCATGCTGATCCTTCGCAAGATGCCGACGGAGGTCGAGCCCCGCAGCGACGACAACCGGGCCCGTGCCTGGCTGTCGATCCTGACTGGCGTGTCGGTTGTGGTGATCGCCATGTTTGCGATGAGCGCGCGCACCGCCGACCCGATCTCGGTGTTCATGCCGGAGCTGGCGCACGACATCGGCCACGGCCGCAACACGGTGAACGTGCTGCTCGTGGACCTGCGCGCCGCCGATACATTCGGCGAGATCACTGTGCTGGTGATCGTGGCGACGGGCGTGGCCAGCCTGATCTTCGGCACTGGCAAGTTTGGGCGCTCCTCGAGGCGCCCGACGCTGTCCACCACCAAGCCGCGCTGGTTGGCCAGCGGCGTGGATTCGGAGACGGCGCAGAACCGTTCGCTGATGGTGGACGTCGCTACAAGGATCTTGTTCCCGTCGATGATTCTGCTGTCCCTGTACTTCTTCTTCGGCGGCCACAATGCGCCCGGCGGCGGCTTCGCCGGCGGCCTGGTGGCGGCGCTGGCGTTCACGCTGCGCTACCTCGCGGGCGGGCGCCAGGAAATCGAGGAGGCCCTGCCTGTGGACCCGGCGAAGCTGCTGGGCACCGGCATGCTGTTCTCCTTCGCCGCGGCGGTGACCCCGATGTTCTTCGGCAACCCGCCGCTCACGTCCGGCTACACCACGGTCACGCTGCCGCTTATCGGCTCGTTTGACGTCACCTCGGCGCTCGTGTTCGACGCCGGTGTGTACCTCATCGTGGTCGGACTGACCCTGCACATCCTGACCTCCATGGGCGGCTACCTCGACCAAGAGGAAGACAACCGCAAGCAGTACGCTCGCCAGCGCGCTCGTGAGCTGCAGGAGAAGAATAAACGACGCCGCGAAGCCCAGGCGGCGAAACGGTTGGCGCGAAAGAGGCGTCGAGAAGCGGTCACTGGTGACGGTGACGCGACGGCAGGGCGGGGCCGGGCGTCGACAATTGGGGCGCCGGTGCACACCACCGCGCGTGGCCGCGAAAGGAGCGAGTAATGGAAGCGAACCTGTTCCTGCTCATCGGGTCGGGTGTGCTCGTGGCCACCGGCGTGTACCTGATGCTCGATAGGGCACTGACCCGCATGATCATGGGCGTGCTGCTGCTCGGCAACGGCGCGAACCTGCTGCTGCTGCAATCCGGCGGGCAGGCCGGCTCCCCGCCGATCATTGGGCGCATGTCCACCCTGTTCGGCGAGCGCACCGCCGACCCGCTCGCGCAGGCGATGATCCTCACCGCGATTGTCATTTCGATGGCGATGGTCGCGTTCATGCTGGCCCTGGCCTACCGCCAGTACCGCTACCGCACCGACGACATCATCGAGCGCGACGAGGAAGACCGCGCGATCGCCGCCCGTCCGAAGACCCCGGCGGCGGCCCCCGACCACGACGCCTCCGACGACCCAGAGACCGGACGCATGAGCTCCGAGGGCGACGCCTTCGGCCCACGCTCCTTTGAAGACCCCGTCAAGGAGGCCGACGATGACGAATAACCTGTTCGAGTTCGCCCACTGGGCGCTGCCCGCCATGCCGATCCTCACTGTCATGCCGCTGCTGTTGCCAGCGCTGGCAGCGGCGCTGATCCTGGTCACCGGGCGCGCCGTCACCCTGCAGCGCACCATCGCGCTGACGACTCTGTTCGCGCTGGCCGTCATCTCGGGTGCGATGATCATCATCGCAGACGTCCACGGCATCCAGACTGTCCAGATGGGCGGCTGGGAAGCACCCATCGGCATCACGTTGGTGGCGGACCGGCTGTCCACCATCATGGTGTTCGTCTCCTCCATCGTGTTGTTCGCCGTCATGTGGTACGGCATCTCCCAAGGGCTTCGCGACGGCGACGAGGACGACCCAGTCGCCGTCTTCCTCCCCGTCTACATGCTGCTGTGCATGGGCGTGAACCTGTCCTTCCTCGCCGGCGACCTGTTCAACCTGTACGTCGGCTTCGAGGTCTTCCTCGTGGCCTCGTACGTGCTGCTCACTCTCGGCGCCTCGCCGGGGCGCGTGCGCGCCGGCATCGGCTACGTGATGGTCTCCATGGCGTCCTCGATGGTGTTCCTGTTCGCGCTCGCGCTGATCTACTCCTCCACCGGCACGGTGAGCATGGCGCAGGTCGGCCAGCGCATGGCCGAGGTCCCGGACGGCACGCGCGCCGCGATCTTCGCCACGCTGCTCGTCGCATTCGGCATCAAAGCGGCCGTCTTCCCGCTCGACGCCTGGCTCCCCGACTCCTACCCCACCGCCGCCTCCCTGGTCACCGCGGTGTTCGCCGGGTTGCTCACCAAGGTGGGCGTCTACGCCATCATTCGCGTCCGCACCACCATATTTATCGACGGCTCCCTCGACACCCTCCTGATGTGGGTCGCACTACTGACCATGGTCATCGGAGTGATGGGAGCACTCGCGCAGAACGACATCAAGCGTCTCCTCTCCTTCACTCTGGTCAGCCACATCGGCTACATGATCTTCGGCATCGCACTCGGCACCGTCGCCGGCCTGTCCGGCGCGATCTTCTACGCCGTCCACCACATCCTGGTGCAGACCTCGCTCTTCCTGGTCGTCGGCCTCATCGAGCGCCAGGCCGGGTCTGCGCAGCTGCGCCGCCTCGGCTCCCTGCTCTACACCGCGCCACTCATCGCGCTGCTCTACTTCATCCCGGCGCTCAACCTGGGCGGCATCCCGCCGTTCTCCGGGTTCCTCGGCAAGATCATGCTCATCCAGGCCGGTGCCGCCGAAGGCTCCTGGCTCGCCTGGGTGCTCATCGCAGGGGCCGTCGTCACCTCCTTATTGACGCTCTACGCCATGATCCTCGTCTGGTCCAAGGGCTTCCTCCGCGACCGCGCCGACGCCCCCGAATCCGTCGCCATGGCGCGGCCCTCATCGCTTACCGAGCGCCACGACACCATCGCCGTCGACGACCGCGCCGACGTCGGCCGCATCCCCGTCGGTATGCTGCTGTCCACCGCGCTCCTCGTAGCGACCTCCGTGGCCATCACGTTCCTCGCCGGCCCGATCTCCGCCATTACCGACCGCGCCGCCGAATCCGCCAGCGACCAACGCATCTACCAACACGCCGTCCTCTCCGGCGACCCCACCAACCCGACCCGGGACCTCGACGCCTTCCGCCAACCCACCGACTCCGGCGGCGGCAAAGACGCGCTCGCCCGCAAGTCAGCGCGCTCCGCTGACGGAGAGGACGTCGTCACGACAGAACGAGTCCCCCTCCCCGCCAGCGCAACCGCCGAACCGACAGGAGCAGACCGATGAACCACCTCCTTCCCGGCATCCGAAACCGCTTCCGCGGCGCCTTCGTCCTCTGGCTCGCATTCATGTGGGTCCTCATGCAAGGCGACCTGACCTGGGGCAACGTCGCCGCCGGGCTGGCGCTCGGCGTCCTGATCGTGCTCGTGCTGCCGCTGCCGAATATCCCCCGCAGCGGCAACAAAATCCACTGGGGCAAACTGCTGCTGTTCGTGCTGCAGTGGTTCGCCGACCTCATCGTCGCCTCCGCGAAAGTCTCTTGGCTCGCGCTGCGGCCCGCCGCCCCACCCAAGAATGCCATCCTCCGCGTGCCCATGCGCGTCTCCGACGACCTGGTCCTCTACCTCGCCACCTGCGCCTACAACCTGCAACCCGGCGGCAGCGTCACCGACATCGACATCGCCAACCGCGAATGGACCATCCACGTCCTCCACGCCGACAACCAAACCGACATCGACCGCGAAATCGCCAACGTAGCCAAACTCGAGCGCCAAATGATCGACATCTTCGAAAGCAGGCGATAGCCCATGAACCCCCAGGTATACAACGCATTCCTCATCGTCGCCGGCATCTTCCTCGCCATCGGCTTCCTCGTGCTGGCCTGGCGAGTCATCGTCGGCCCCGACTCCATGGACCGCGTCCTCGGCAACGACGCCATCACCGCATCACTCCAATGCATGCTGGCCCTCTACATCTGCTGGACGCTCGACACCACCGTCGTCAACGTCATGATGGTGATCGCGCTCCTCGGCTTCATCGCCTCCCTGTCCGTCGCCCGCTTCCGCAAACGCGACAACTCTTAGGAAGGACCCACCAATGACACTCGCATTCTTCCTCGACACCGCCTCCCTCGTCTTCATCCTCCCCGGCGCATTCATGGTGTTCTCCGCCGCCATCGGCACCGCCCGCTTCCAATCCACCATGGCGCGCATCCATGCCATCACGAAGCCCCAAACCACGGGGCTAGTCCTCATGATCATCGGCACGATTATTCGACTCTCGAATGGGCAGGCCGGAGGGGCCGCCGGCACCGGCGAGGCTGTCGGCGCCCACGAACTTCACGACATCGGCGTCATCCTCATCCTGCTCATCTTCGCCCTGATGACCAACCCCGTCACCGCGCAGCGCCTCGGCCGCGTCGCCCGCCGCGAAGGCCTCTACGGCAACCCCGACACCCTAAGCCGCAACGACCGCCCCGCCGCCTACCACCCCAAGCGCGTCGACCCCACCAAGAAGTAGGGCCTGCGCACCACATTCCTGGATTTCAGGAGGCCGCCTGGGCGTTTCCGCAGGTCGCACATTCGCCGCAATGGAATTTGGTGCGCTGTCTGGCCTGCCAGTGCCAAAGGACGCAACGCGCTTTTCACGACCTGGGCTTTTGCCTCCTCCCGCAACAAGAAGTGCGTCCTTTGGCACTGCTACATGAGGACAAGCACCAAATTCCTGTATTCAGGTTGGGCGCGCACACAAAAGCCCAGTTCGCGCGCACCCCACGTGGGAATTTGGTGCGCAGCAGCTAGGTAGGGCCTACCCCCAGGTCATCTCCTGCATCTCCGCGCAGGTCGCGGCGACAACGTCATGCCAAGAGCCGGTCATCTCGTAGATGCGGCGTTGCCGCTGGTAGCCGGCGCCGCGCTGCATGATCTCCAGCACCAGGTTCAGCTCGCGCGTGCACCCAAGCTGCGCAGCCACAGGCTGCAGGGTGTCCACCAAGGTAACGAGTTCGTCGCGAAGCCAGCGTTCGTCGGTGTCGCGGCTGGTGATTACTAGGGCGTCGAGGCCGTAGCGGGCCCCGCGCCACTTGTTTTCGGCGACATGCCAGGGCTGGAGCGTGGGGAGGGCTTCGCCGGCGTCGAGAAGCTGGTCGTAGTAGACGACCAAGCAGTGCGTGAGCGCGACGACTGCGGCGAGTTCGCGCAGGTTGGAGGTGGCGTCGCTGATGCGGACTTCGATGGTGCCCCACTTGGCCGCGGGGCGGACGTCGAAGTGCATGGAGCCGGTGTGGTTGATCACGCCGGAGGTGCGCTGGTCGTCCATGAATTGGACCCATTCGGCCCAGCTTTGGAACTGGTACGGCATCCCGGCGGTGGGAAGCTGCTGGTAGAGCATGGTGCGGTTGGAGGCGTACCCGGTGTCCAGCCCGTCCCAGCCGGGGCTGGATGCGGAGATGGCGAGCAGGTGCGGGTAGTGCGTCATCACCGCGTTGATGATTGGCCAGACGCGGTCTTCGTGACTGATGCCGACGTGGCAGTGAATACCCCACAGCAGCATTTGCTGACCCCAGTACTGAGTACGGTTGATCATTTCCTTGTAGGAAATTTTGGGGCTGAGGGCTTGCTCGCGGAAGTCGGAAAATGGGTGGCCGCCGCTGGCCCACAGGTCGAGGTCGCGGGCGTCAGCTTCGGCGCGCACGACGGCCAAGCTCTCCGCCAGCTTATCGACGGCCTCTTTCGTATTCTTACATACCGGCGTCACCAGCTCGACCGTGTTTTGGAGGAACTCCCGCTCGAGGTGCACGTTGGGGTTCGTGGCGGAGATGGCGTCGATAATTTCGGGGGCGCGGGGTACCAGGTCCCGCGTCTCCTTATCAACGACACAGATCTCCCACTCCACTCCCAGTGTCGGCTCGGGGGAACGGGCGAACTCGCGGTATGGATCCATAGCAAGCCAGTCTAAACGCTGCGCTGGGCCCGCGCGGGGGTTTTATTCTCCCGCAAGGACGACAGTGATCGCCTCCGGCTTCTCGACGGCCTCTCGCGGCAAACTCGTATTCGCCGGCACATCCGTCGTCGCCCGAGGCGTACCCCCGATCCGCTGCGCGAGCTCCGCCGCAACCGCGTCCGCGCCCGGCGTGTTCGGGTTAAAGAACACGAAGGTCTGCGGGAACGCGCCGTAGGTCTGCTCCGGCATGTTCATCGCGGCGGCGTCATTGGAGCGGTTCGCCACGTTGTACTGGGCAGCAAGGTCACCGGCGGTGCGGTTCGCCAGATCCGGGATGCCAGAGTTGTTGTAGACGTACACCTGCGCCTGCTCGCGAGCCAGACCGGCGGGGGCTGGCGCCGGCTGTTCCTGCTCGGCTGGCTTTTCGGTGGGCTTGGCTTCTTCGGCCGGTTTTTCCTGCTCGGTGGCCTTCTCGCTTGGTTGCGCCTGCTCCGACGGGTTCGCCGGCGCCGAGATCGCGGTCGTTGCCTGGGTGGCTTGGGTGGCTTGGGCGGTCGTGGCTTCGGTGGTGCCCGGCGCGGCCGCATCCTGACCGTCGCCCTTGTTCATGGCGTAAATGCCCCACAGCAGCAGAAGTGCCGCGACGGCCAGCAGGATCATCGCGACGCCCCGCTTCGGGAACGCCGCCGCCGGCGCCGCTGCCTCCTCGTAGCCGTGATCGTAGTCGTCCTCGTCGGCGCGGCGGTGGGCGCCCTGGTACTCATTCTCAGGATTCACATTAGTCACATGCGCCACTCTAAACGTTTTTGCACACGTTTACACCTTCCCACGCGCACCACATTCCCGGTTTCGCCAACCGTCAGTACATTCCGGTCGAGATGTTAAAGGAGTGCGATGCTGGTCGCCGAGAATCGACCGGGCTGGATGAAAATGCGCGACCTGCATCGCACGCTTCTAAGCGCACGCTACGAGCAGATTTGAGGCGCGTGCCTGGCCAGGAGCCGGGTCATACCGGCCGCTACCACGCCGCCTACTGAAAAGTTCCCGCGATCGGCGTGATCGCCGGAACTTTTTTCATAGACAGCAGTCGCGACCTGGAGAAACGAAAGCGTTGGTCGACCGGAGCCGGTCCCAAACGCAAAATGGTTCCCGGGCGCGGGAACTTTTTCAAAGCACGAGGGGCCAGAGCGAGCGGAAAACGCTCACCGGTCGCGGAGGCGCTGCAGGCGGCGCACGAGTTGGGGGAATTCGGAGAGGGCGGAGGGGTCGTCGAGAAGGAGGTTGAGTTTTTGATAGTAGCGAACCGGTGTAAGCCCGAGCTGCGTGGTGATGGCTTCTTCTTTGGCGCCGATGGCGCGCGGGGCGTGGGCCTCGAAGGTGAGGATGGCGCGGTCCGAATCTGAAAGCTGCTCAGGCATGCCTATTATGGTAGCCATGACCATTCGACCGATCGTTATTTATGGCGACCCTGTCCTGCACAACCCGACGAAGCCGGTGGAGCAACCAGTCGAGGAGCTGCAGGAACTCATTGCGGACATGCACGAAACGATGGACGCCGCCAACGGCGTGGGCCTGGCCGCGAACCAGATTGGTGTGCCGCTGCGCCTGTTCGTGTACCACTGCCCTGACGGCGACACGATGCGCCGCGGCACCGTGATCAACCCGGTGCTGGAGACGAGCGAGATCCCGAAAACCATGCCTCGCGACGACGGCGAGGACGACGAAGGCTGCCTGTCCGTCCCGGGCGAAGGCTTCCCTACCGGCCGCGCGGACTGGGCCAAGGTCACGGGCCTGGATGAGAACGGCAACGAGATTGAGGTCGAGGGCACTGGGTTCTTCGCGCGGTGTCTGCAGCATGAGGTCGGCCATCTGGACGGCTTTGTGTACACGGACGTGCTGACCGGCCGCTACAAGCGGGAGGCGAAGCGCGCGATTAAGGCGAACGGGTGGACGGAGCCGGGCAACACGTGGCTGCCGGGCACTGACAAAGACCCGTTCGGGCACTAATTGTTCCGCCAGGAAGCGCCCACTGTCGGGGGCCGGGTGACGGTCCGCTACCGCACGGAGGCCGGGGTCAATGAGGCGCTCGGGGAGGTCGTTGGGGTGGACCCGCTGCGGGTGCGCCGCCGCGATGGGCGCGAGGTGACCATCACGGAGCCGGTGGCGGTGCGTTCGTTGGCGCCGAGGACGGTTCGGAATTCGGAGATTCGTCGAAAAGAGGTGGAGCTCACGGAGGCGAACCCGGCGCCGGTGCAGGAGTGGGTCGAGGGGTGGCTGGCCCGCGCGGGCGCCGCGAACCCGCAGGATAATACGGCGGTGCCGTTGGGCCCGTCGGCGGCACTCGCACCGCTGCCACTCACCGAGCTCAAGGAGTTTTACGACGCCCATTCCCTCCCCGTGCGTCTGTTGGTGCCGGAGCGCATCGGCAAGGCGGCGGAGAAGCACGCGGCGCGGCACCCGGAGCTGTGGGAGGTCGGCCCGGAGGAGATCGTGGACGATGACCACCATCGGCGGCGTGTCCTGCGTCTGCGCTAGGGTATTGGCATGCGCATCGCCACTTGGAACGTGAACTCTGTACGTACGCGGGCGGAGAGGATCGCCGCTTTCCTCGACCGCAACGACGTCGACGTGTTGGCCATGCAGGAAACGAAGACGAAGGACGCCACGTTCCCCTACTCCACGTTCGAAGCGGCGGGCTACGAGGTCGCGCACGTGGGCTACAACCAGTGGAATGGCGTGGCCATCGCGTCGCGGGTGGGGCTGGAGAACGTGCGGACGCACTTTGAGCGCCAGCCGGCGTTCGCGAAGAAGGACGATCCGGTTGTGGAGGCCCGGGCGGTTGGGGCGAGCTGTGGGGGCGTCGATATCTGGAGCTTGTACGTGCCGAACGGGCGCGAGATCGGCGACCCACACTACGACTACAAACTCGAGTTCCTCTACTCCCTGCGCGAGACCGTGGACCCGCAGGCGTTGCAGCTGTTCACCGGCGATTTCAACATTGCGCCGCGCGACGAGAACGTGTGGGACATCGCCTGGTTCGAGGGCAAGACGCACGTTACGGAGCCGGAGCGCGCCGCGTTCCAGATGCTGCTGGAGTCCGGCTTGGAGGAGATCCGCCACGCGGACCCGTACTCGTTCTGGGACTACAAGTCCATGCGCTTCCCCAAGAACGAAGGCATGCTCATCGACTTCCACTTAGCGACGCCCTCTCTCGCCCGCCGCCTGCAACAGGCTTGGGTGGACGTGGCGGAGCGCGACGGCAAGGGCGCATCGGATCACGCGCCCGTCATCGCTGATTACGACACCGCCGACATCGCACTCGACCAGGTGCGGTAGCCATGCTGTCCCTGTTCAGTGGCCTCTCCCTGTGGCAGCTCATCGCCATGGGCATCGACTACGCCATCAAGTTCGTCATGATTGGCGTGGTGCCGTCGAACCGCAAGCCGTCAAGCGCGAACGCCTGGCTGCTGCTCATTCTGCTGCTCCCGTTCGTGGGCCTGCCGCTGTACCTGCTGATGGGGTCCAAGTACGTCTCGCAGCGGCGCCACCGCATCCAGAAGGAAGCGAACGCCGTCCTCAACGACGTCTACTCCGACATCCCCGACATCCCCGCCGGGGAGCAGGCGAACCCGGAAGTGACCTCGATGATTACGCTGAACCGCACACTCACCGGGTTCCCGGCAGTGCACGGCAGCGCGGTCGCCATGTGGGCGGACTACGAGAAAACGCTGGTGCGGATTGCGGAGCTCGTCGATAAGGCGGAGTCCTACGTTGACATCGAGATTTACGCCGTGGCCTGGGACAACACCACCGCCGTCGTCTTCGAAGCCCTCGAGCGAGCCGTGGACCGCGGCGTCCACGTCCGCCTCCTGTTCGACCACATCGGCTCCATGAAATACCCCGGGTTCCGCGCGCTGAAACGCCGCCTGACGAAGGCCGGCATCCACTGGCACCTCATGCTCCCGCTGAGCCTGCTCAAGGGCCGCTTCCGCCGCCCCGACCTGCGCAACCACCGCAAACTCATCATTATCGACGGCCACACCGCCATGATGGGCTCCATGAACCTCATCGACCGCTCCTACCTCACCCGCCAACACCGCGCCGCCGGACGCCAATGGGTCGACGCCTTCGTGGAACTCCAAGGGCCCATCGTCACCTCCATCGAGGCGCTGTTCGCCGTGGACTGGTACTCCGAATCCGGCGAACCCATCGAGCTCACCGCCCCCTTGGACCTCGGCGCCCCCGCAGACGCGAACCTGGTCCAGCTCATCCCCTCGGGACCCGGCTACCAGGCCGAACCAAACCTGCGGATGTTTAACACCCTCATCCACCACGCCAAAGAACACCTCGTGCTCTGCTCCCCCTATTTCGTGCCCGAGGACTCACTGCTGGAGGCCATCACCACCGCCTGCTACCGCGGCGTGCGCGTGGACCTGCTCGTTGGCCAGAAGGCGGACCAGTTCATGGTGCAGCACGCCCAGTCCTCCTACTACCAACAGCTTCTCGAGGCCGGGGTGCGCATCTGGGAGTTCCCCGCCCCCTACGTCCTGCACACCAAGTTCCTGCTCGTCGACCCCGCCTCGAAGGAGCCCGGCGCCGCCGTCGGCGTGCTTGGCTCCTCCAACATGGACATTCGTAGTTTCTCACTCAACTACGAAAGCTCACTCTTAATTTGCGACGGCCCCCTCCTCCGCAACCTCAACCACCTCGCAGACACGTACCTGTCCGTGACGCAGGAGCTCACGCTGGAGCGCTGGAACACGCGGCCGTGGTACCGCCGCTACATCGACAACGTGATGAAGCTGACCTCGGCGCTGCAGTAGCCGCACACTGGCAGTGCCAAAGGACGCAACCACATCCGAAAAACCCGGCAAAAGCCCAGGTCACGGAAAACTGGTTGCGTCCTTTGGCACTGAGGCCTCTGTGCACGCACCAAATTCCCTCACAACCGACCAGCGACCTGGGAAAACGCCGGGACCCTAGCCAAAACCAAGGAATTTGGTGCGTCGGGCGAATAAGCGACCTACTTGTTCGCCATCACGGCGGCGGCCGCGCCGCCCAGGCCCAGGATGCCGAGCAGCACGCCGACAACGATCAGGATCGTGTTGCGGGTCTTCTCGTCGACGCCGCCCTTGTCGTCGGTGGCTTTGGCGTCCTGCGTGGTTGGGTCAGCTGGCGCCGCGGTGCTCGGGGCCGCTGAAGGCGACGGCTTTGCCGACGTGGTTGGTGGCGTCGATGGTCGCTTAGGTTGCTTCAGTTCCTTGGTGTCCGCGAGGTTGCGGCGGTTGGTGTCCTGGAAGTCGCCGAGTTTACCTTGGGAGAGCAGTGCGGATGCCCGCTGGCCCAGCACGGAGTCGCCGAGTTGGGTGCTGACTTGGCGCAGCTCGTCCTCGGTGTAGTCGAGGAGGCTGATGTCGAAAAGCTCGCTGAAGACGATTTCGCCGGACTCGTTTTCGATCTGGATGTAGACCGGCACGTAGGAGCCGTACAGGCGCTGCGTGTCCGGGATTGGGATCTGGATTTCCTTGCGGGACTGCGGCCCGGCTTCCTTGGCGTCGCCGATGCCCTTGACCTTGATGGTCTGGACTGGGGCGATGCGGGAAAGTTCCTTGCCGTAGAATGCGCGCACGGTGAACTCATGGTCGTGGTAGCCACGGTTGCCGATGGTGCCCACAACCTTGTTGTCGGCGCGCACGGTGGCGATGCTGTTTTCGTCGGCCATGTAGAAGTCGGCCTTGCCGTCGTTCTTGAGGGCAGCGGCGGCGTCGAGTTCGCGGGCGTCGCGTTCGATGCCGCGGCGCTTCTCGGCGTCCTTGTCCGACTCGGAGTCGGACTCGGCGGGCTTGACGGAGACGTCACCGATGCCGCCGGCCTTGACGTTGAGGTTCTTCCACTCGGACGGGACTGACCATTCGCCGACGTAGCAGTCGGGGGCGCCGGCGCAGCCTGGGTGCGGGGCCTCCTGGTTGCCGCTCTTGTCTTCCTCCTGGTAGTCGAAGGTGACGAACTGGTAGGCGTAGTTCATGGCGGATGGGCGGTCGCTGAGCCAGTCTCCGTACTTGGTCCATTCGTAGACGGATTGGCGCTTGCCGTCGACCCACAGCATGCCGTTGTGGTTCAGACCCAGGTTGTGGCCGAGCTCGTGCATGATGGTGTTGCGTACTTTGTCCTCGGCGCCCATGCGGGCGTTCTTGGACACGTAGAAGCTCGTGCCGCCGATCAGTGCGCGGCCGGTGGCGTAGTTGATGGAGCCGTTGGCGGAGGGGGCGTCCATAAGGTCGCCGATGACGCCGGAGCGGAAGATGCCTTCGCGCTCTTTGAGCAGGTCCACCGACGTGGTGATCAGCTCCGAGCCGGACGTTTCGGGCGAGTTGAAGTAGTGGTCCTTGTAGTCAAGGATCGGCCCGCCGCGGTATTCGTCGTCGCGGGCTTCGAAGTTCTTGGAGTAGCCCTTACCTGCGTCGATGTGCAGGTTGTAGCCGTGTGCGGCGAACTTCTTCACCAGCTGGTCCAGGATGAGCCCGGACGGGCGGTAGACGTTCGTGTTCATCTTTGAGCAGGCGTCGTAGCGGGCGAAGCCTTCGGGGTTGACGGCGAAGCGCGCCGCTTCCTGGCAGCCCTCGGTTTCCCATTCGGACTTCATCCAGTTCATCTGGAGGAAGATGTCTTTCTCATACGGGTTGGCGCCCCAGCGGTGCAACGGCATATCGACGCCATTTACATTCGCACCCTGCATTTCCCAGATGTCTAGCAGGCCGTCACCATCCGAGTCCAGCGCCCCCAGCTGCGTTTCGATCTTGACCGTCATCTCGGCCTTCATCGTCGCGCCAGGCTCGACGGTCTGGACCCAGGTGCCGCTGAGGACTTCACCACGTTCCATGTTTTTGTTGTCAGAGCCCGCGTTCCACTCTGGGAGAGTCGCCGGATCCTGAGCGGTGGCAAGTGCCGTCGCACCCGGGAAGTTCGCGTCGACTCGGTAGGCGGACTTGTCCTCCCCGCGCAGGCTGTCCCCAAACTGCGCGGCGGTCATGGTGCCCTTCATTGGCTTGGCGTGGTTGTACATGCGGATCGCCAGCTCACGGGCGGTTCCGGCGTTGTTGGTCAGCTCGGTGACCACGTTGATCTCGTCGCCTTTGACGGTAAAGGTGCGCTTCATGGTGACTTCGCGTCGCGGGTCGGTGTGCTCCAGCACCGTGACGCCGTCCTCGGGGGAGCTCTCAGTCGTACTCTTCGCGATCGGCGCCACCACTCGCCCATCGGCCCAGCCGATCACACCGACCTGGTTCTCCAACTTGCCCGCAACCGACTTCGGGTTCATGTAGGTCAGGGTTGCCTCGTGGTAGCTCTTCCGGATGTGGAGCTGGGTCTGGATGGCATCATCATCTGAATTGACGGGGGACGCCGTCGCAGGCACGGCCGACACTGCGCCCATGCCGAGCGCGAGCGTCACTGCACCTGCAATCACTGTCTTGTGAAAACGCATCCTTTTACCTCCTCAAGCCCAGGTCACGCATAAGGTGTCTGAGATTCGACTGAACAACTGGGACTTCCTGCAGCGCGAGCAAACCGGCGCCTACCAGGAACCCAAGTGCACCGAGAATTACAGTAATCCACCCCGCTGCCGAACTCCCAGTCTCGGGGGCTGGGTCCGGCTCCGGCGTTGGCGCCGGGGTACTCGGGGTCGGTGTCGGCGTGGACGTGGGTGCCTCTGTCGATGGTGTCGGCGCAGCGGTCTGGCGCGGCTCGCGCACGTACGCCGACACCTTCACGGTGCGCTGCGAGCCGTCCTGGTAGGTCACCACAACCGGCACCTCAACCTTCGACTTCGGCTTCACCGACGCGTCCGGCAGCACCTGCAACCTGCCCGAATACTTATCGACGTGCACCTGCCACCCCTTGGCGGCGAAGCTGGCGTCGATACCAAAGGTGGTCTCAGGCGGGACGCGCTGGCCCTGCGGCGTGGAAGCCAAGTCGCCGGCGTTGACGTAGATGTCGCTCCAGCGCGGGCGCTCTTCGTCGGCGATAGCCTTCTTGCGCAGCTCGGCGTCGATAAACTCCTCGGAGCCATCGGGGTACTTCACACGCACGCGCACGTTGTACTTGGCGCCGCCCGGCGCGTCTTTCGGTAGCACGGCGGTGATGCGGCCCGTCTTCGTATCGACGCTCACATCCAACCCAGCGTTCTCCTCAATCGAGAACGTGGTGTTTTCCGGCACCGGGGTCAACATCTCGTAGGACGTGCGGGTGCCGCCGGTCAGCGTTTCCGGCGCGTACCTCGGCGTAAATGCCTCCGCGTCCGGTTTGCTGTGCTTCACCCCGACGTGGAATGGCACATCGGTGGAACTGCCGTCCGGGTAGGACACCGTCACCACCGCGTCCAGCGGCCGGGCACCATTTTCCGGCGCACGCACGACCAGGTTGCCGGTGTCACGGTTCACGGACACCTTCCACCCATTGAGGTTCTTGTTGCCCTCGGCGTCCTCGAAGAACACGAAGTCGGTGCCCTCCGGCACGTTGCGAACATCCGTCCTATGCAGGACGATCGGCGTCCCCGGCAGCACCTCGCGGCCCGTTTCATAGGCGTGGTTGTAGCTGCCCGCGATCTGGCGCGGCAGGATGTTGAAGTAGACGGGGACGTGCTGGGTGGAGCCGTCGCTAAAGCTGGCCTTTACCATCACTTGCACGACGTCACCGGCCTCCAGGTCGTCGCCTGTGGCCTTGAACGTGACCATGCCTGGCTGCTCGCCGTCCTCGGCGGTGCCCTCCCGCTCAACGACGCTCGCGTCAGTTTCGCCCTCGATCGAGTAGGAGACCTGTGCCTCTTCCGGGATCGGCTGGTTGAAGAACACCTCGGCGCCCTGCGTCAGGGTCGCCAGCGGCGCGTGGCTGCGGGTCTCTTCGCCCAGGCGGACGAACACGTCCGGGTACTGCAACTTGTACTCTTCGGCGTACGGGGTTGGGTCGAGCACGTTGACCTTAATCACCCGCTGCTCGCCGGTGGAAAGCCGTACCCAGTACCTGCGCTCACCCTTCGATCCGCCCTCGGAGCGCGGCGGCTTCAAGAACACCTCGCCGTCCCTACCGATGGAGACCCAATCCGGCACCCCACCGGCTTTCAGCTCATCCTTCGTCGAGACGATCTCCATGCCGCTCGCGATTTCATCCGGTCTCATCACGTTCGTCTCAAGCGTCGTCCCCGCCTTCACGTTGATCGGCGTCCAATCCTCCGAGAAATCAGACTCGACGTGAAGCGTCGCCAGCTCTTCGTACAGCGGGTCCCACACCTTGAAGGAGAACTTGTGATTCCACTTGTCACTGCTGCCGACAACACGCACGTTGCCATCCGGCGTCAGCGACACCTGGTAGCCCTCCGCACCCAGGAACTTGGTATTCGGGTCCAACTTCGCCGACGGCACGAACTCGTACACCTCGCCAGGCTTTACGCTCTTCGAGGTAATCGCGAACTTCGGCTTCTCATGAGGAGTGCTGTCCGGCGAGAAGGGGTTCGTCCCCAAGCTCACTTCGTCCTCGTTGCTCACGCCATCGCCGTCGAAGTCCGCGGCTGGGATGGAGAACACACGCTCGTCCTCGCCAACAAACCCGATCAAGAAATCCTTCGCATCAGACGAGTTATCCGGGTAGTCCACCTCCACGCGCGCATGCGTGATGAACGTGTTCATGAACCACTTCGAAACCCGCTCAAACTCCGGCTTCGAGTTCCCAAACTCCTGCTCGTAGGCCTCCGCGAACGCCTCCAGGCCTTTCGCCTTCACAACGAAACGGTTGCCGTCGGAGGCGTCGACAAGCGCGTGGTCCAGCGCCGGCGACTTCCTGCCGTTCTGCTCGCCCTTATACCGAATCGAGCGCACCTTCACCTCAGCATTGCCGAACGGCGTCCCGCTTCGGAACTCCTGGCCCGGCTTCAGCCGCACCAACAGCTCGCCCGGGTACGGGTCGTACTGCTCAGCCATGTATGGCTTCCGCGTCGTCGTAGTCGGCTTCACACTTGTCGACGTCGGCTTCGCACTCGAAGGCTTCGTCTGCTGCGCGCTGCTCGGCTGCGGCTGCGGCTGCGGTTGTGGCTGCGAGGTGCTGCTCGACGGCGACGGCTTTGGCTGCGGTTTTGCGCTCATCGTAGTTGAAGTAGGCGTCGGCGTTGTCGTCTCCGGAAGCTTCGGCAACGGATTCTTCGCGACACCCCTATCCCTGGCGTCGAACGGGTTCGCGCCTTTCTTGGCCTCCTCGCCATTCGACACACCATCGCCATCAAAATCCCCATCCAGATCGTTGGCGAGGCGGCCGTCGAGACCCAAGAGACGCAGCGGCAACACCGCGCGCTCCTGCACCGAGCCATCCGTGAACTTAATGTCGAAGTCCAGCTCGTTGATCTTCGACTGGTCATCCAAAAACTTCTGAGGATTCCACTTATAAATGGAGTCCTTCCCCGACAGCACCTCTCTGTCATAAACCCCGGCGATTACCCCAGTCTCCGGGGCCCACACGCTCACCTGGTAGCGACGCGGAGCATCAGCGCCGCTGGTGGGCGAAGGCCTCCACGCCACTCCTGAAAAATCAATCTTTTTATAAAGCTTCTCCACCCTGGATATCGTCGCCAGGTCTCCCGACTCCAGCTCACTGCGGCCCAGCTTCCCGGGCCTGACCTCCAACAGCTTGTATTTGATTGGATTCGTCTCGGCCAGCGCCGGGCCCTGCGCCTGCGCATTTGCCTGCACCTGCAGCTCTGTTGGCCCTGCAACCTGCACCAACGGCGTCACGATCAACGCCGCCGCCGCAACAACCACACCCCTCCGCAACCGGGTCCGCACACGCGAACCCGCCCGGCGAGCTTCATCTGCTGCCCGGCCGCAATTATTCGCCACAACGAATCCTTTCTGCAGCAAAAGCCAATGACACTCCCAGGGTAGTCCCCCTTATTCGTTTTGCCTAAACCTCCGCAACTTTTTAAATGTTTTCTCATGTGGCGGGTGTGGTTTGTGGGTCAAGAAAGTTCCCCACCAAATCTGCCCAGTGCCAAGAGACGCAATTCCCAAAACAGACACCGCAATAACACCTGGTCACAAAAGTGCTAGAGCTTATTGGTTGCGTCCTTTGGCACTGTAAACAGAAATTGTGGAAGAACAAGGAAACCAGGCGCCCATCAAATGCGTCTAAACAAATATGAATTACAGACAAACACCGCAACCGCAGGCACTACAGATGATCCTCGACTACGCACAACAATGGCCGACCCACATCGCCAGCGGCTACTCAGCTCTCACCCTTTACAGGTTGCCCTACCTTACAGACGCAGCCCCCGTCACATTCATCGGCCCGACCAGTAAGACCCGCTCCCCTACCCCAACAACGCCCGGACTCAAACGCCGGGGAGCCGACGGTATCGCACTCACAACAGTGCACCACTTCGGACACACGATCTACGCAGCGGCCCCCGCGTACGCCACGATTCAGGCGATCCAGATGCTAAAAAGCGGAGAGCACTCTCCTGCCGTCATCACGCCCGAGGGGCTCGACCCCCTCCAAGTACGGGCAGTGCAGCTGGTGGATTGCGTTCGCAGGCACCTCAACGTTTCAACATCTTCGCTGCGCCAAGCAGCGGACTGGCGCGTGGAGAAGCGATGGCTCAACAAGGTACTCAAGCTTTCCAGCAAGCTCGCCGACTCGCCGCGCGAAACCGAGCTGCGCCTGATACTTCACGCCGTAACAAAGCAGCGCCGACTGAAACTAAGTGAGCAAGTCCCGGTATATAGAGGCCGCCGCCTCGTAACGACGTTCGACTTCGCCATCGAACCGCTCAAAATCGGGATCATGTATGACGGCCAGCACCATTGGGAGTATGACCAGCGTCAGAAGGATGCCCGAATCAACTTGGATCTGGCGTTGGAGGGCTGGACCGTGGTCAGGTTCGCCGCCGCCACGTTCCATGAGGTGGTCCCCCGGATGGAAGAATTACTTGACCGAATGTGAACAGTGCCAAAAGACGCAAGCCTATAAATATAGCCCTTTTATAACCAGCGGTTTTAATGGGGTACTCTTAGGAGATTGCGTCTTCTGGCACTGCTATCAAGCTACGCGTCCCGCGCCTCAGTCAACAGCACGCCGATCACCCACAACGCCACGGCCCACACGGCGAAAATGCCGAGGGAGGCGCCGAGCTCCCAGTGTTGGGTGGGTTGGTTCATCATGAAGGCGATGAGGTTGTTGAAGGGGAGGAACTTGGCAACGTCTTGGCCGTATTTGGGGATGAACCCGACGATGGTCTCCAGGAGGAGCATCATGGACAGGCCGATCACGATGGCGGCGGACGTGTTGCGGACGATCCAGCCGACACCCTGGGTGAACAGGGTGAGCAGCGCCATGCCGAGGGGTACTGCCCACAGGGCGCGCTGGGTGGCGCTATTTGTGGTCCAGCCTGCGGGGACGGCGGTGGTGAGGTCGGCAAGGATGAACGCCACGACCACGGCTAGCAGCGTCGCAACCACAACGCCGACGACGCCCACTACGACTTTGGCCAGGGCGACTCGCCAACGCTGCGGTGTGAGGCGGAAGTTGGTGGCGGGGATGCCGAATCGATATTCGGTGGTGACGGTCATGGCGGCCTGCACGATGACGACGATCCCGATGGTCATGGAGACGGTCGAGACGACGGTCAGGGGCGTGTAGGGCATGCCGGAGGTGTTGGCCAGCCAGCCGAAGAGTGCGCCGTAGATGCCGGCGACGATGATCATGGCGGCGCTGGTCCACCAGAAGGAGCGGGTGCTGCGGAGTTTGGTCCACTCGGAAAGTATGAGGTTCATGGTTACTTGCCCTCCTGGACTGTATGTTCGGAGCGGGATGCGAACTGTTCGGTGCCTTCGGTGGATTGGATGTAGGCGTCTTCGAGGGAGGCGTGGTGTTCGCTGAGTTCGGTGAGGATGACGCCGGCTTCGAAGGCGATGCGCCCGATGGTTTCGGGGGTGGCGTTGTTAATGGTGAGGTTGGGTCGGCCGTCGGCGTCGGTGCCTGGGCTGATGGTGGCGCCCGGCGCGCCTGCCTCCACGGCCCCCTGCAAACGAGAAAGCCCATCATCAGCGGCACGCACCACAACGCGGGAGCCGGAGTGGGCCTTGATGAAGTCGTGGACGGAGGTGTCGGCGACGAGTCTGCCCTTGCCGATCACGATGAGGTGGTCGGCGGTCTGTGCCATCTCGGCGAGGAGGTGGGAGGACACCAGGATGGTGCGGCCTTCCTGGGCGAGCGCGCGCAGCAGGGAGCGGACCCAGCGGATTCCTTCGGGGTCGAGACCGTTGACGGGTTCGTCGAGGATGAGGTATTCGGGGTCGCCGAGCAGGGCCGCTGCGATGCCGAGGCGTTGCCCCATGCCGAGGGAGAACCCGCCGACCTTCTTGCCCGCCACGTCGGTCAGCCCGACGAGGGAGAGGACTTCGTCGACGCGGGAGGCGGGGATGCCGGAGGCCTGTGCCTGCCACAACAGCGACGCCCGGGCGGAGCGGTTGGGGTGTACACCTTTGGCGTCGAGGAGGGCGCCGACTTTTTGGGCGGGGCGCTTGAGGTTGCGGTAGCTGGTGCCGTCGATAAGACAGCTGCCTGACGTGGGCTTATCCAGGCCGACGATCATGCGCATGGTGGTGGATTTGCCTGCGCCGTTGGGGCCGAGGAACCCGGTGACGATGCCGGGTTTGACGCGGAAGCTCACGTCGTCGACGGCGCGGACGGGGCCGTAGACCTTTGACAGGTTTTGGACTTCAATCATGCGAAACAGTATGCCTGAGAATGTTTGGCAGCGCGGCACGCAGCCCCGGGTGTAGGGCGAGTTCTTCGAGTTTTTTCAGGGGAACCCAACGCAGCTCAACGCTTTCTTCGTTGGCGGTGGTCTCGAGTGGCTCGCCGGAGCGCACGCGCGCGAGCACGGTGGTGTAGGTCCAGCCACTGGGTGCGGGGCCGGACGTCACTAATTCCTTTTCGACGTCCACTTCGCCCCCATCGATACCGCATTCTTCTTCCGTCTCCCTGAGGGCGGCTTGGGAGGCCGTTTCGTGTGAGTCGCGGGCGCCGCCGGGGATGCCCCACGTGTCGCCTTGGGCGGTCCAAGGGGCGCGGTGTTGCATGAGCACGACGGGCTCGCCGCCGTGCGTGGCCTGCAGGAAGAGCCCCGCGGCGCCGTGTTTGCCCCACATTTTCTGTCCGTTGGGTCCTTCGACCCATCCGTTGCCGTCTCCTTGCATGTGTTCCACTGTAGGTCGTTTCCTAGAAATAGGTCGGGCGCGGTGGTTATGGTTGAGGAATGACTGTCACGACGCCACCTCCCAGCGACGCCTGGTTGGATGATCTTGCGCTGCATCCGCAGCAGCGCGCGTCGAGTGGGCCGATTCGCGCGGCGCGGCGCCTGGCGGACTTCGTGATCACCACGCCGGGCAAGATGCTGGCGATGATGCTGGTGCTCACGGTGGCGGTGGGCGCGATTGGGTTCGCGCAGAGCCAGTCGATGAGTAAGCGCCAGCACGCGCTCGACGTCTTGGTGCAGACCACGGAGCCGATGAACCACTCCGCGCACGTGCTGCTCACCTCACTGTCGCAGGCGGACACGGTGGCCACGACGGGCTTCGTGCAGGCAGGGTTGATGACGCCGGATGAGGTGAAGGCGTATTTGGCGTCGATAGATCAGGCGGTGATCGCGGCGAGCGACATCTACGAGGGCGCCTCGGAGCTGACGCGGCCGGAGGACCAGGAGCGAATCCAGAACCTGGTGCGCTCCATCCAACGCGACCTGCCGCTGTACGTGGCGTTCATGGAGCGCGCGAAGGTGAACCAGCGCCTGGGCAACCCGGTGGGCGTGTCGTATATGTCGGAGGCGTCCAGCATGATGCGTGAGCGGATGATCACCTCGGCGAACACGCTGTTTGCGCTGACGCAGCGCCAGGTGGCGGTGGAGATGGTGCGCCTCAACGCGCCGCAGTGGGTGCCACTTTCGGGCCTGGTGGCGGCGCTGTTGCTGCTGGCGGGGGCGCAGTGGTGGCTGTGGCGCACGTTCCGCCGCCGCTGGAATAAGGGCTTCGTGGCGGCGACGGCGGCGATGGTGGTGGCGCTGGCGTGGGTCGCGGGCTCGAACTTCATTTCGTGGCGCTCGGGCGTCATCGGGTTCGAGCAGGCCGCGGCACCGCTGCGCCAGCTTACCGACGCCCGCCTCCGCGCCCAGGAGACCCGCACCGACGAGACGATGGCGCTGCTGCGCCGCCAGTCCGTTGCGGAGTCGGCGGAGTCCTTCGAGTCCACGTACCAGGGGGTGAGCGCGGCGTTGGATACGGCGTCGGATGCGCCGGAGGTGGCGTCGGCAAGAAGGGCGCTGGAGCAGTGGTCGCAGGCGCACGGCGAACTCGTCTCGACGCTGGACGCCGGCCGGTTTGAGCGCGCCGTCGACGTGCTGATGGTCGATAGCGCGGACCACCCGAGCGCGTCCACCGCGTACACGGAGCTGGACGCGAACATGGTGACGTTGATTGAGTCGGCGCGCGCCGAGATGCGCAACTACATCCACACCTCCCTGGACGCGACAAGGCTGGTGTCGACGGTGGTCGCACTGCTGTCGCTGCTGGCGGTCATCAGCATGTGGTTCGGTGTGCAGCGGCGATTCAGGGAGTACGTATGATGCGCAGGGCTGGCTCGTTGTTGGTGGCGCTCGCGGTGGCAGCGGGCGCAGTGGGGTGTGCGCCGCAGTCCTCGCTGGAAGAGCTGCCGACGGGGGCGGCGTCCACGGCGCACGAGGCAATCCCGTTGCCGCCCGGCGCGCTGCTGGACGGCGCGGGCAAGCAGCCGTCGATGGAGTTTGTGCCGCACGGCCTGGACTGGGAGGGCTCGCTGCGCCCGCGCGCAGCCACTCCGGAAGATGACCCCGCCCTAGAGCAGATCCGGGAGCGCGGCCGGCTCATCGTGGGCGTGGAGCAGTCCCAGTACCTGCTGTCCTACCGCGATATGGTGCGCGGGCAGCTTCGCGGGTTCGAGGTGGAGCTGGCCCGGGAGATCGCCCGCGACCTTTTCGACGACCCCGAGGCGGTGGACTTCCGCTTCGTGGACTCGGCCTCGCGTGCGGAGCTGCTCCGGGAGGGGCGCGTGGACATTGTGATCAGGACGATGTCCATTACCCCGGAGCGCGCCTCCAAGGTGGCGTTCTCCACCCCCTACCTGAAGTCCCAGGTCAGGGTGCTGGCCCCGATTGATCGCGGCATCGCGAGCATGGACGACCTGCCAGAGCGCACCGTGTGCGTCGTCGACCGCACGACGCTGCTCAACATCGTGCGCACCCTCGCTCCGCACTCCCCGGTGCTGCGCACCCGCTCCTGGTCCGACTGCCTCATGGCCACCCAGCAGTTCCAGGCCGACGCCATCATCGCCGACGACGCCATCCTCGCCGGCATGCTCGCCCAGGACCCGCACACCGACATCCTGCCCGACGCGCTGGCCACCCAGTACTACGCCGTCGGCATCCCGCTTGAGCACGACTCAGTAGTGCGGCAAGTCAACGCGACCATCGAGCGCGTCCGCACCGACGGCACCTGGCACCGCATGTTCCAGGAGTGGCTGGCGGATTCCACCACAGACCCCTACCCCCCACCGCTGATGTACCGGGAGGAACCCAATGAGCACGAATGACCCAGGCACCGAAGCCGTCGCCTTCGACCCCTTCGCCGACGACGACGATGACGACGACCTCTTCGAGTACGACGACTCCATGTCCGCCCTCCTCGAGGACCTCGAGGCGCTGCGTCAGGAGAAGCGGCAGGAGGATACCTCGCAACGCTCGCGGCGCCGCGCACTCGACCGGTTCCGCGAACTGCGCGGCACGAAGCGCGAGACCCGCACGGTTGCCGACGGCATGGTCGAACTGCCCTGGGTCCACCCCATCAACCCCAACGACGCCCTTCGGGACCCATCCACCTTTGAAGGCGTCCCCGCCCCGGCGCTGAAGCCCGGCGACCTGGTCGCCGAACAGTACGAGGTGCTCGGCACCATCGCACACGGCGGCATGGGCTGGATCTATTTAGCCACCGACCACTTCGTCTCCGGGCGAAACGTGGTGCTCAAAGGCTTGCACTCGGCCCGCAACAAGGACGAGGAGGCCGCCGCCGTCGCCGAGCGCGAGTTCCTCGCCGACATCACCCACCCCGGCATCGTAAAGATTTTCAACTTCATCGACGACCCGCGCGTGCCCGGCGGGTTCATCGTGATGGAGTACGTAGGTGGGCCGTCGATAAGCAGGTGCGAGGTGGACATCGCGATCGCCTACATCCTCGAAGTGCTGCCCGCGCTGGACTACCTGCACTCGCGCGGCGTCGTGTACAACGACCTGAAGCCCGACAACATCATCGTCACCGAAGACCAGGTCAAACTCATCGACCTCGGCGCGGTCTCAGGCATCGGCTCCTACGGCTTCATCTACGGCACCAAGGGCTACCAAGCACCCGAAGTAGCTATCGACGGCCCCTCCGTCCAATCCGACATCTACACCATCGGCCGCACCCTCGCCGCCCTCATCATCGACCTCCCACACGACGCCGACATCCCCACCCCCACCACCGAACCCCTCTTCCGCCGCTACATCTCCCTCTACCGACTCATCGCCCGCTGCTGCGCCCCCAACCGCGACGACCGCTTCGACTCCGTTACCCAACTCGAAGCCCAACTTCTCGGCGTCCTGCGCGAAGTGCTCGCCATCCGCGACGGCCGCACCTTCCCCGCCCAACACTCACTCTTCTCCCCGCAGCGCCGCACGTTCGGCACCAAGCACGTCGTCTTCCGCACCGACCAACTTATCGACGGCATCACCCGCACCGTCACCATCACCCCCCAGGAAGTCAACATCGCCCTGCCCGTCCCACTTGTCGACGCCACCGACCCCGGCGCCGCCACCCTGCAGAGCACCACCTACTCCGAACCCTCCGAAACGCTTGCCGCCCTGCGCCAAGCGCTCGCCGAGGACCGCCACCCGGACTCCATCGAAATCCCCTTCGCCGTCGCCCGCACCCTCCTCGACCTCGGCTTCACCACCCAAGCGCGCACCTGGCTCGACTCACTTGACGAGGGCCTGCGGAAGAACTGGCGCTACCACTGGTACACCGGCATCACCAACCTACTGACCAGCAAGTACACCGACGCCCAGGTCGCCTTCTCCCGCGTCCTGCAAATCCTGCCCGGCGAATCCGCCTCCAAACTGGCGCTTGCCGCCGTCGCCGAGCTCCTCCTCCAATCCGCCGACCTCCACGACACCGCGCTGTTGGAACCCCGCGTCGCCCGCGGCGCCGCCGGCATGAACCGCCACCTCGACGAACTCCCCAACACCGTCTTCGAGCACCTCCACGAAACCGGCTCCCTCGACCCCGACTGGTCCATGGTCACCACCAACCCCGCCATGCTGCGCTTCCACGCCATCCGCCTCTACGCCCTGGTCTGGAGCACCAACCCCACCACCGTCTCCTCCGCATTCGGCCTGGCCCGCCAACTCATGCACGAAAACCAACCCGAGCTTGCCGCCGCAGCCCTGGACCGCGTCCCCGTCGCTTCCCGACACAACCGCCTCGCCCAACTCACCTCCATCCTCAGCCTGGTCACCGACCCCACCGAGCCCCGCATCCGCGAGGCCGCCCTTCGCCTCCAACGCATCCCCAACACCGAACCCCGCTACCTCCAAATCAAAGTCTTCATCCTCCGCGCCGCCCTCACCTACACCCTCGACGGCCACCAACCCGACCCCTCCCCCATCCTGGACACGAGGTTCACCGCCCACGAGCTCCAAAACGAACTCGCCAGGACCCTGCGCGCCCTGGCCAGAGTGGCGCCCTACCTCCAACACCGCTTCGACCTCGTCGACATGGCCAACAAGATCCGCCCCGTGACGTGGTTCTAGGGTTTGCTTGGGTTTTGGAGGGGAATTTGGTGCCTCTGTTTGAGGCGCCAGTGCCAAAGGACGCATTCGAGTTTGCCTAGCCCTTTTACTACCAGCGCGTTTGAACATCTGGTCCAATTCGAGTTGCGTCTTTTGGCACTGGCCCCTAGCCAGGCGCACCACATTCCGGGATTTCGGCGGGCAGGTTTTTGCGTTTCCCAGGTCGCCGGTTTCCCGGGAGGGAATTTCGTGCGCACTCCACTAGGGGCGTCGAGCATACACCCCTCTTACCCGAGAATTTCCCATTATCCATCTACCCGCATCAGGACTTATCCAGCTGGTCACATTCTCAATTGCGCGCAATGCCCGATCAACATTTTCACACTCCACATTGCGATCCGCCTTGACCAACGGCTCGTGATGGGCACAACGGTTCCTCAGTCGGTAAACAATCTGTATCTCGACTGCAAAGTCTTCAATAGAATGACGATGTTTAATGGCTGAGATAAGCTTTGGGTGGATAGTCGCACTATGCCGCTTATCAAATATGTGAACCCAAAAATCGAGCGTCAACTCTGCAATCACACGCCCCGGAGGCGGATCCGCTTCTCCCACGCGCCTTTTAGCCTTCGCTATGCCCCGCTTGTCAATGCTATTAAAGTTCAGCCCAGCGGGATTCGACGGGGAGTTTATATTGTCATACCACCTCTCCCCCCAAGCTTTAGCAACGCATCGATCAATCCAATTGCGCAGCAGTACTTCAAAATGCTCAATGTCTTCAAGGAATGCTTTGGCCAGTCGTGCATTCCAAAGGTATAAGTCCACAGGGTTTTTCTGGTTCGAAAAGGTCTCCATACGCGGAACCGAGAACCAACACTCTAGGTCAGTGAATGAAGCTGAGACTTCTGGGTTCTGACGGACGGGCTGATTCTCACGTGCAGGCATAGCACGAAGTGTATACACCAAACGAAACGGTCGCGATATCGCCAATACATTGACTTACCCCTTCGAATCCGATAGCCTCGAGCAGCGAAGGCCCCAGGACGATCCCTGCATTAAGTTGCAAATCGCTGGGGTCACTGCTTTCCCACGTCCACCTGGCACCACATTCCGGGATTTTGACGGGCAAGCTTTGCGTTTCTCCAGGTCGTTGGTTTCTCGGGAGGGAATTTGGTGCGCCGCTTGAGATGCCAGTGCCAAAAGACGCATTCGCTTTTATCTAGCCCTTTTACTACCAGTACGTTTGAACATCTGGTCCAATTCGAGTTGCGCCTCTTGGCACTGCCCCCTAGCTAGGCGCACCACATTCCGGGGTTTCGGCGGACGGGTTTTACATTTCCCCAGTTCGTGGGCTCCGCAGGAAGGAATGTGGTGTGCACGCTCGTGGCCCCAGCTCCCAAAAGAAATTCCCCCAGCTCGCGGGCTGAAGCCCTAGGACCTGGGGGAATTTGGTACAAACCCAATCAGCGAGCTTAGAAGCCGCCTAGGCCGACGGCTGCGGCCACAATACCGAGCAGCGCCAGCAGGCCGACAACGATGCCGGCGATGGCACCGCCGGACAGGCCACCCGTTTCCCCACCCTTGCCTGGGTTCTGCTGCTGCGCAGTCGAAGGCGCAGGGTGGGCGGTTGGGCGAGTGGTCGGCTTGGCAGGGCGCGCGGGAGCCGGGGCGTCGTAGGTTCCGCTCGGCGCGGCGTTCAGTGAGGTCACTGGTGCTTGGCCGGCGCGGGTCGGGATGACGGCGTTGGCCTGGGTTGCCAGCGGCTTGGTTGGGCGTGGCCCGGCACCGCCTTTCGCCTTGCCCACGGTCTGCTCTGCCCGCTTGAGCAGGTCGGACTTCTTCTTGCGAAGTTCCCGTATGAGCTTCGCGGTGTCTTCGCCGTTGTAGTTGAGGGCGGAGAACTCGATGGTTTCGTCGGCGACAATATCGTTGTCCTGGTTAAACACCCGGAATGTGATCGGCATGGTGGAGCCGGTGTAGCCGGCGGTGTTGGTGATCGGGACGCTGATGGGCAGTTTGGACTCGTCACTGAGGGCGCCTTCGATGGTGTATTCCTGCTCGTAGCGGCCTCCTGGGTAGGTGGCCTGGAGGCGGAACTTGTGGATGTCGATGCCCAGGTTGGACAGCTCCAAGGCGATCTTGGAGTCGGTGCGGTTGGCGATGATGATGTTGCCAGCGCGCTCCTCGTTGCGCACGCGCAGGCCGGCCTTGCCGTTGTTGAATTCGGCGGAGTAGACCTCGAGTTCGCGGACGGTTGGTTCGTCGTCGGCGTGTTCGTGGTCGTCGTGGCCGGGGGTGCCGGTGGTGCCGTTGGCGCGGCCGATTTGGCCGCCGATGAAGGCGAGGTTTGGCCAGTCGGGGTCGATGTCGTAGTCGCCGGTGTAGCACTGGACGGTCTGGCATGCCTTCGGCAGCTTGCCCGTCGGACGAGAGTGCTCGTTGGAGTAGCGGAAGTCAGTGAACTGGTAGAGGTAGTTCATGACTGAGAGGTAGCCGGGCACGTAGTCAGAGATTGGGCGGCTGGTGTCGGCGAGTGGCCCGGAGTGGGTCAGGCCGAGGTTGTGGCCGAACTCGTGCAGGATGGTGTTTCGCAGCTGGTCCTGCGAGGTCATCATGCGGTTCTTTGCGACGTAGAAAGCGCCGTCCCCGATCAGTGCGTTGCCTGAGGAGAAGTTGGTGCGGGTTTGTTGGTCGCCGATGACGCCGACGCGGAACACGGTTTGGCGTCCGTTGAGGAGGCGGTCGCGGTCCTCGAGCATCTTGATACCGGGGACTTTGCCTTCGAAGTAGTACGGGGTGAAGTCTTCGGTCGGGCCGCCTTGTGGGTGCTCGAGGCGCATTGGGTTGTAGTAGTCGCCGGCGTCGATGTGCAGGTTGATGTTCTGCTGCGCGAAGGCGTCAACGAGGTCGTTGAGGGTTTGGCGCGACGGGCGGTACACGTTGGTGTTGGCTTCGGAGCAGTCGAGGAACTTGCGGAAGTCTTCCTCGGTTGGCGCGTATTTGCGCTGCTCGGAGCACTTCTTGGTTTCCCATTCGGACTTCATCCAGTTGAGTTGGAGGAAGAGGTCGACCTTCTTGGGGTCCGCGCCCCACTTCTGGAGCGGGAAGACATTGCCGTTATCGTCGGTGAAGCCGTTTTCTTCCCATTCGTCGGGGAAGCCGTCGCCGTCGGTGTCGATGGTGCCTTGGGCGACGTCGAGGGTCATGGCGGTGGTGGCGCGCAGCGTGCCGTCGGCGGGTACGTCTTGTTCCCAGACGCCGGCGACGAAGTGGGCGTCGTCACCTGTGCCGCGGTTGATGGCGTCGTGGCGCTGTTCGCCTTTGCCCTTGCTGGTGGCGCCCATGAAGTCGATGTTGATTTTGTAGGCGTTGCTGACGTCGACGTGGTAGCCGTCGCCGCGGGGGACGCCGGTGACTTGGAAGTCGCGGTCGATGATGCCGCTAGCCATCTCGACGCGCATGTTGGCGGCCTGGCCGGTGGTGTTGCGCAGGTCAACGGTGACTTGGATGGAGTCGTCGCCAACGACGAAGGTGCGGGTCATTTCGACGCCGGAGTTGGGGTCGGTATGGCGCAGCACGACGCGGTCGGTGTTCCCGACGGGCTTAGCTTCGACGACTTCGGTGGCGTTGCCGACGTAGCTCATGGGTGAGCCGTTGACGGCGCCGTCGATGTAGAAGGCGTTCTGCAGCAGGCGCGTGGTGCTTTCTGGGTGGTTGAAGTACATCCAGGACACGCGCGCTTTGTTCACGTCGACGCGGAAGTTGCCGACGTTGGAGTCGCGGTTGACGCCGATGGCGAAGCTGCCTGGGGTAATGGCCGCATCCGCGTGTGGAGCCACGACGATGCCTGCGGCGACGCTAACGCTTGCGAGTATCGCTGCGATGCGTTGTTTGTTGGTTTTGCCGGTCACTGTCGTTGTCCTCTCAGCGCTGCGGGTTGATTGGGAATGCTAGGAATGTGCGGAAGAAGTCGCGGTGTTCGTACAGGGAGTATCCGAGCCCGCCCAGGAAGGCGAGCAGGCCGAGCACGAAGCCCGCGATTTTGACCCCTGGCGGAATCTCACTGCTTGTCGACGACCCCTTCTCCACCTCCTGCGGCCCCTTCACCACCTGCACTCGGAGGAGCTTGGTGGCCTGGGAGCCGTCTGCGAAGCTGACCACGACCGGGACTGGCACGATGCCAGGTGCCGTGCCAGCAGGTGGCGTGATGGTGAGTTCGCCAGTGGTGGCGTCAATGCCGATCTTCCAGTCGGCGAGCGCCTTCGGCAGCTGGCCGAGGGCAAACGCCTCCTTGGCGGCCCCGGCCGGCTTCGGCACTACGTAGGTGGTCGCCTTGCCCGGGTAGGCCTTGATGGTGTCGTTGAACTCTGGGGTGGCCTCGGCCAGGGACGGCTTGCCGTCGGTGGTCAACACGGAGATGCGTGCGTTCGCGATGGTCGTGGAGCCGTCCGGGAAGTTGATGCGCACCGGGACTTCGCGTACGCCCGGAACTGCGTTCGGGCGGGCGCCGACGGTGAGGGCGCCGGTGGTGGCGTCGATACGAGTGTCGAGGCCGCCGACTGGGTTGAGCAGCGAGTAGTGCGCGCCCTTCAGCGTCGGGGTGAGCGTGACGGTTTCGCCTGCGCGGACCTGGGTTGGGTCGTACGCGTTGGAGACTGCCCCGCCCATCGCTTTGACGGCGGTGGCTTGCACCTCGACGAGCTTCTGGGAGCCGTCCTCGAAGGTGACCACGATCGGGATCATGGTGCGGTCCCCGACGTGCGCCGATGCGGGGGCGGCGACGGTGAGCGCGCCGGTGGTCGCGTTGACGGCGGCCTTCCAGCCGTCCGCGGCGAAGTCTGCGGAGATGGCGTAGGTGGCTCCCTTCGGTGCGACCTTCGGGTCGTGCGTGACGGGGTTCGCGCCGACAGGGACACCCAGTGGGATCCAGGACGGCTGCTCGCGGTGGGCCTGCGAGTCGCGGGCGACGTTGAGCTGCACTACCTTCGAGCCGCCGTCGGGGAAGTTGATGCGCACGCCCAGGTCGTAGCCCTGGCCGGGCTTGGCGTCCTTCGGCAGGGTGACCTTGATCTGGCCGGTCTTCTCGTCGACGTCCACGCGCAGACCAGCAACGCCGCCGAGCGCAGCTGCGCCTTCCGGTTCGAATTTCACGCCGGTCGGGATGTCGCCCTTCGGGGTGATGGTGACGGTGCCGTCGTCGCCGACGACGGCGTCCTCAAAGTCCAGGTTGGACGTGTAGGCCTGCGGCTTCGCGTCCCGCACGCCGATCACGGCCACGACCGTCTTGTGGGAACCGTCCGCGTACCGCGCAACGACTTCCACGTTCAGCGGTTTCGCGTCCTGCGCTGGGGCGGTGGCGGTGATGGTGCCGGTGGTGGCGTCGATAAACAGGTCCCAGCCCTGGTACTTGGAGGCCTTCGTCAGGATGGCGAACTCGGGGTCGGAGGCGGGGTCGAAAGGTTCGGTGAGGTTGACCTTGATGGTTTCGCCTTCGAAGGCCTCGCGGCGCTCGTACTCAAACTTCTGTGTTTGCGCGAACTGCGGCGCGAGCACCTGGAAGTGCGCGATGATCTCCTTCGTGCTGCCGTCCGGGTAGGTGACAGTGACGGGCACCTCGATAGTGCTGCCCTCCTCCGCGGTCAGGTCCGCCGAAAGCGTGATCTGGCCCGTGTGCTGGTTCAGCTTCACGCCTTCGGACTTCGTGCTAAACGACGCCTCCTTCGGCAGCGGCTGGCGCTCAAAGACCATGCCGTTGTAGCCCAGGCGGGCGTACGGCGCAGGTGAGGTGGCGGTGCCGCCGGCGCGGACGTAGGTGTCCGAATAGGAGGACTCGTAGCGCTCGGAGTCCTTGACGGCTGCCGTGACCTCGACGGTGATGGTGTCCTGTTCGCCCTTCTCGGTGCGGACCTTCATGGTGTAGGTGCCCGGCTTCGCGTCACGCGACGGGGCGGCGTACACGGCGCCGTTGGCGAAGACGGTGAACCAATCCGGGTTCCCGGGCTCCGCGAGCACGCGCACGCCCTGCGTGGAGCGAGCAGGGGTCACGCCGGTTTCCTCGCCGGCGCGAACCTTGATGGGGTTCCACTCGAACTGGTCAGGGGCGGCGGGACCCTCGGGGTCCGAAGGGTCCGAAGGGTCGGACGGGTCGGTCGGCTCACTTGGCTCCGGTGCGCTCTCGTCCACCGTCAGCTCGAAGGAATCACGCTTGTGCGTGCCGTCCTCCGTGACCTTGTCCACAACGACCTCGGAGGTGCCCTCCTTCGTCGGTGTGCCGACGATCGCGTGCTGCTCGCCGTCGTACTCCAGGCCCTCCGGCAAGCCCTCAACCTCCACGGAGGAGGCATCCTCGACGTCGAGCGGGATGTGCACGTCGGTGCCGGGACGCACTGGCGGGACCTCGGAAGGTGCGATGTCGGCGTCCTCCGGCTCGCCGAGCTCAGCCGAGTCGGCGACGGTGATGGTGAACGTTTCCTCGAGCGTCTCGCCTGCACCGGTGACACGCGCGGTGACGTTGAACGTGCCGGTCTGCGCCGGGCGGCCGTTGATGAAGAAGTACGAACCAGAGCCGAGGCGCGCCTGCGCCGACGTGCTCAGGCCCGCGGGCAGGCCCTCGACTTCGAGGACCGCGGTAGCCGGGACGTTCCACGCCATCACGCGGCGCGGCTGGATCAGGCGACCCTCCCAGTACTTCTGGTCCTTGACCGGCTCGATGGTTGGGCCATCCGCACGGGTGACGTTGGCTTCGACGTCCTTGGTGGAGTCGTCAGCAAAGGTGATGGTCACTGGCACCTTGAACGTAGTGGTTTCGATGCCTTCGCCGGCGGTGGCGTTGAGGGTGCCGTCGTCGGAAAACGTGAGGTGCCAGCCGGTGGGCGTCGAAAAGCCTTCCTTAAGCTCCCACTTCACGGGGGTGCCGATCTTGTTCCAGACGGCAGTCCAGAAGTTGCGCTTCAGCTGTGGCTTCGACGATTCAGTCTTGCCGGGCGCGACGACGAGGTCCGGGAACGTGACGTCCGTACGGGCCGCCTCAGTGCGTGGCGTTTTCCATGACGTGGACTCAGCAGTGGGCTCCTGCGCCGTGGCTGTACCTGCCACCGCCGGGGCACCCGTGATTATCAACGATGCCCCAAGTGCGCATGCCGCTACCGACACCCCACCTCGCCGCTTCGCCCCGTTGCGACCGCTCACGTTGCCCATCATCGTTCCTTCTTAAAACTTTCCGTAAATTGCTAAACGCTACTCAGTGTACTCACTATGCAGACATTTGCCTTTACAGCTGTTGACATGCCGTTTTAAATTCTAACGAATAACGGCCATACAACAAAGGTGTTGAACAATGACAGGCAGGCGCACGGGAGGCTACGCGCGGCGCGCGAGCGCCGCCGCCTTCTGCGCGATGGCGAGCTCCTCATTCGTCGGCACGACAAGTACTTTCACGCGAGAGTCGTCGGCGGAGATGATGCGCGGGCCGTCGTTCGGCAGGGAGTTGCGCTCGGGGTCGATCTTGATACCGAAGGCCTCCATATTGTCCAGGGCGTCCGCGCGCACGAACTTGTCGTTCTCGCCGACGCCCGCGGTGAACGTGATCGCGTCCACTCGGCCCAGCGCCACCATGTAACTGCCGATGAAGCTGCGCAGCCGGTTGATGTAGACGTTGTAGGCGAGCCAGGCGTCGCCGTCCTCGTTTTCGATCATGGCGCGCAGCTCGCGGAAGTCGTTCACACCGGCCAGGCCTTTCACCCCGGAGCGCTTGTTCAGCAGCTCGTCGATCTCGTCGATGCTCATGCCGCCGTGGCGCGCCAGGTGGAAGATGATGCCCGGGTCGATGTCGCCGGAGCGCGTACCCATGACCAGGCCCGCAAGCGGGGTGAGTCCCATCGACGTATCGATCGCGTGCCCATTCGCCACCGCCGAGCACGACGCACCGTTACCCAGGTGCAGCACAATCTGGCGGGTGTGGTTCGGGTCGGACCCGATCAGCCCCGGCACCTGGCCCGAGACGAACTCGTGGGAGGTGCCGTGGAAGCCATAGCGGCGGATCTGGTTCTGACTGGCCACGTCCGCGTTGATGGCGTAGAGCGCCGCGGCCGGCGGCAGGGAGTGGAAGAAGCCGGTGTCGAACACCGCGACGTGCGGGATGTCCGGCAGCAGTTCGCGGGCGACCTCGATGCCGTCGATGTTCGCCGGGTTGTGCAGTGGCGCCAGCGGCACCAGGTCCCGGATCATGTCGACAACCTGGTCCACGATGATTTCAGGCTGGCTGAACACCATGCCGCCGTGCACCACTCGGTGCCCCACCGCCACCACATCCAGGTCCTTCGGGCTCACGCCGCGCAGCGCCAGGCGGTGAAACGCCTCCTCCAGCCCATCTTTGTGCGTCGGGATGGATTTTTGCAACACCCAGCGGTCCTCGCCGTGCTTGATGGTAATGCGGCCTTGGGGTTCCCCGATTTGCTCGACAAGTCCGGAGACGAACGGCGCGTCCGAGGCATCCGAATTCGGGTCCACAATCTGGAACTTCACCGAAGAGGAACCAGAGTTAATCACCAGTACGTAGCTCATTTACTTCACCCCTGCCTGAATCGCGGTCACGGCCACAGTGTTCACAATGTCATCGACCGTCGCACCGCGCGAAAGGTCGTTGACCGGCTTGTTCAAACCCTGCAGAATCGGGCCGACGGCCAGCGCGCCGCCAGTGCGCTGCGCGATCTTGTACCCGGCGTTGCCCGCCTCAAGGTCGGGGAAGATGAACACGTTCGCCTGCCCCGCCACGGGCGAGTCGGGTGCTTTCTGCTTCGCGACGCCCCCATCGCACGCAGCGTCGAATTGAAGGGGGCCGTCGATAATTAAGTCGGAATTAATAGCACGGGCGGTGGCGACGGCCTTCACCGCGCGCTCCACGTCGGGGCCCGCGCCGGAGCTGCCCGTGGCGTACGAAAGCACCGCAACCTTCGGCTCGATACCGAATTGAGCGGCGGTCAACGCAGAGCTCACTGCGATTTCTCCGAGCTGCTGCGCGGACGGGTTCGGGTTCACGGCGCAGTCGCCGAACGCCCACAGGCGGCCCTGCATCACCATCAGGAAGATCGACGAGACCACCGACGCCTCCGGGCGCGTCTTGATGATCTGGAACGCCGGCTTAATCGTCTCCGCCGTGGTGTGCACCGCGCCCGAAACCATGCCATCCGCGCGCCCGGTGTGCACCAACATGGTGGCGAAGTAGGAGACGTCCTGCATCGTCTCGCGTGCTTGCTCCAGAGTCACACCTTTGGACTTGCGCAGTTCAGCGAAGGTCTGCGCGAACTCCTCAGCCAGGTCGGAGGTGCGGTGGTCCAGCAGCGTCGCCGCCGAAACGTCCAGCTCAAGCTCCCGCGCCTTCGCGGTGATCGCGTCCACGTCCCCCAGCAGCGTCAGCTTCGCGACGCCCCCCTCCAACAACCTGTGCGCCGCCTCGAGCACGCGGGCATCCTCGCCCTCCGGCAGGACAATGTGCGCGCCGACCTCGCGAGCCTGACCCAGCAGGCGCGACCCGAACACCAGCGGAGACATCACCGGCGCGACTTCCGGGATAGTGAGGCCAGCGGCCTCCTCAACGTCCGTGACCGTGGCGAGCAGCGTTGCTCCGTGGCGTTCCACTATCCGTTGCGCGAGGGGTGCGCGCTGCGGGGCGTCGATAAGCACGATGACCGCAGCCCCGAGCGCTGCGGCGAGCTCCGCATCAAAGGAGCACTCCCCCTGGCCCACGAACAAGGTGCCCTGTTCTTGGTCGGCGCAGGTGGCGTACGCCTCGGCGAGCGTCTCCCCCGTGACGTGGATGGTTTGGAGGCCGTGCTGTGCCGCGAGCGCGTCAGCATCAGCACTGCCGAGGTTCGTGTTAGTGCAGGTAAGCAGTAGATGTTGAGCCATAACCCAGCCTTTAGAATCGTGGCGGACATAAATGCGTATCATTCTACAGACCCATCACGACACGCGGGCAGACAAATGGGGCCTAGTTCACATTTCTTTGATTTCTGGCGCTGGGTCTCAGTTGTGGCGGTGGCCGGGTCGCCGGCTCGCCGGGTCGCTGGCTCGCCTTTCAAAAAAGTTCCCGCGCCCGGGAACCATTTTCGGTTTTGGGCCGGGTTCGGTCGACCAACGCTTATGTTTCCCCAGGTCGGGACGCCTGTCTACGAAGATTGTTCCCCGTTCACAGCTGAGCAAGGGAACTTTTCGGGTTGGCAGGGTGGCGCTCCATGGCTTTCATTCGTGTCGAGGTGTTCAAGGAGTGCGACGCTGGTCGCCGAAAATCGCCCCTGGCCGGTGAGAATGTGCGACCTGCATCGCACGCTTCTAATCGCACGCTTTGAGCAGTTTTAGGGGTTTTAGGGGTCGGCCACGCGTCCGGAAGCTACTACGCTGACTAGTGAAACTATCGCACAGTCGCCAGGAAGCATTTTCAATTCGAAGCTAACCGCCTCAGAGGTCACTCCTTAACCATGCAAAAAGACTTTTGAGCGAAATGGCAAGGCTACCGAAGAATACTTCTTACAATCTCGGGAGTGAGCTCCCCCTGTATGAGAGCCTGTTGAGGGCTTTTGCCTTTAAGCTCATTCTCGACAGCTGTGTTCCACCATTTCAAAGCGCTCCACCTTTCCTCTTCCGTACCCTGACTTCCATTCAACAGAATCCTGTTAGCTTCAATCACTGCAGGGAAAAGGTCCCCAGCGACTCGGTTAAATTGAAAAGCGGGGTAACGGTGGGCTTTTACCCCTGGAACTGATAAAAGGGCTCCGTTCTTTCTGTAGTAGTTCAACGAGCTTCTTCCTCCCGTAAATTTGTCTTCTGACCTTGCAGGCAGGAGCGGCCCAGCATCAGCTGCATAGAGAAGCGGAGTACCCCTAAGAAGATTCGCTTGTTCAACAAGGTCAGCATCACGCTGGTAGTCAGGCTGCCAGATGGCTTGGTTCTCCCACCCCTCGGGAAACCCCATATCATAAATTCGATCTGGGTCTTTTCGAAAGAACCCCTCAATCTTAGGAACAATCGAGTCACAGAAGGTGTTTTCCGGATGTACGCGAGCTAGCAGGAAAATGATGAGGGACAACGACCCGTAAATCCTTGTTAGAGGTCGAGTGAGATCACCCTTTGCATAGCCAGTGTCAGTACTTGCTGTTAGATGCTGCAGTTCTTTGATGTTACTTGGGACGGAGAAGGGTGCAGTATGGTTTCTATTCCATAACCGAGCATGATGCGCACAGTAGTTCCGAGTCTGTCGTATATGCTCTATCCAGCTTGAGAATGCATGCGCATCACCGGATCCATCATGTTGAAGCAGATCAAATTCTACCGCTATCTGCTGACGCTCATTTTGCCTCATCCCGGAAAATAATAGGTTCAGCTGTTCAAAAGTCATTATTTCCGTTACAACCCAAATGGGAAGGGGCTTTCCGTATTTCTTGTGGAAATGCGCAATGAATGCTTCATTGGAGATTTCTTCGATTTTCTCCAGCTTCCTCACCCATTTATGATGACGGCTTTCCTCCCACATACACGTGTTCTGCCAACCATGATGCTGAGTCGTCTGGCATTCCTCTTTAAACCATTCCGGCTCAAGCTTTGACGAATCCAAATGCGAAAATGCGCCGAGCTGCCCTAGCGCGTATCCGATTCTCGCACGAATGGCTACTTCTATGATGGAGATAGCGGAAAGAATTGCCATGCGTAGATAGCTATCGAACTCGTAAATTTCTAAAACTTTTTCAAATGAGGTGCCAGGTTTAAAATTCGACGACCTAGGATCACCCTCTTTCTTTGGAGGTAACCGAAACGGATACCAATATCCCGACAATCGGTAGTACCCAATCGATTGCAGTCGCCCAAAGGCGTCCTGTTTGTCCTTAAACGACATACCACGCTCTTCGAGTAACGAAATTTGATCCTCGATTTCGAGAAACGGTTTATTGTACTTGCTTTTTGGCATAGTCGCATTATAAGGGCCAGAAAGAGAACCAGCCGCCTTTCCTTATCGGAAATGACGGCTAGTCGTGATGCTGGCCATTGTAGCATTGATCTTGCGTGCTGTCACCCCAGCGGGGTAGGCGAAGTACATGCACTGTTTGTGCGTGGCTTTCGTGCTGCTTTCATTCGTGTCGAGGTGTTAAAGGAGTGCGATGCTGGTCGCCGAAAATCGCCCCGGGGCGGTGAGAATGCGCGACCTGCATCGCACGCTTCTAATCCCACGCTTCGAGCAATTTGAGGCGCGGGCGCGCGACGAGCCGCTACCCCGCCCGTAAAAATGCAGAAAGCTGCCGCCCGCCACAAACGGCGGACAGCAGCTTTTCGCTTCTCAGAGACCGGTCAGTAATCGTTTAGCTCGGGTCACCCACGAGGGGTCACTGTGAGCTAAACGTGCCCCTTACTTCTGCTCTTCCTTGGAGGACAACTGCACGGTCTTGCCGGAAGAACCCTTCAGCTCCAGGTCCTTGACCGAGGAGGAAGGACCGCCAGGCTTGCAGTTGTCGTAAATGATCGTGCCGGCCAGGATACCAGCCGCGATCAGTGCGATACCGCCGACGACCATGCCCAGATCCGCACCAACGGTACGCAGCTGCGCATTGATCTGCTCAACCTGCTTGGCCATCTCCGGGTTGAAGATGCCAGCCTGCTGCTGGATGCGGGTGTTCGCAGCCTGCAGCTGAGCGCTTGCCTGTGCGGCGAAATCGCTCAGGCCAGGGATCTGAATCTGGGAAGCCAGACCCAGTGGCAGCAGCGCGATCAGCGGCAGACCGAAGCCCACAGCGGATGCGGCACAGCGACCAGCGTTGATCTTGCCATCGTTGCCGTCGAATGGGTTGAGGCCCTTCTTCAGCTCATCGCCGTTGTTCACGCCGTCGCCATCGAAGTCACCGTCCGCATCCAGGATGGACTTGCCGTCCTGGCCAACCAGGGTGAAGGACGCCTTCACACCAGTGTGCTCGCCGGTGCTGTTCTTCACGGTGACATCCACCGATGGGTTTGCAAGCGGTGCAAACTTCTTCGTGAAGTCGTCCCAGCCCTTAGCGTCAGCCGTCTTGAAGGCCTTCATGAGGTCCTCCGTCGACGGTGCCTGACCAGTGACATTCGCGGAAGCTTCAGTGTTGATGTCCCACTTCGCACCGTGCAGCTCGCCGCCGTTGCGCTTGGTGATCGTCGCCGTCGTGCCCTTCGGCGTATCGACGGCCTCTCCGACCTTCTCGCCGTCCTTCTTGTTCAGCTGAACCTTGGCAGTACCCGTGGCACCCGGCCTGACGTCGGTCTTCGGGTAGGACGCCACAACGTTGTCACCGAGCTTGTCACCCTCGGATGGGTCGGTTTGGTCACCGGTTCCCGGCTTGTTTTCCTCGCCACCTGGGTTCTGGGCCTTGTCGACCTCGATCTCGATCTCAGCCTTGCCACCAGGCAGGTCCGGATCCTCGACGACCAGCTTAATCGGTCCTTCGACATCCTTACCAGGTGTGACGTAGACCTTGCCGTCGTCGCCGACGCGGACCGGCACGTCCTTGCCGTTCTTGTCGGTTGCAGACTCCTTGGTGTCGCCATCCTTGTTGTTAATGATGACGCCGGTGTCCTGCTCCTTTCCGTTCGGCACGACGGGCTTCTTGCCGTCAGCGTTGACGTTGGTCTCTGCCTTGCCGTTGTCGTCGCGACCCTTCTCGTGGCCATTGACGTCAATCTCAACCTGAGACTTGCCTTCAGGAAGACGTGGGTCCTCGATTGTCACCGTAATCGGGCCATCAACGTCCTCACCAGGCGTGACGACAACGTTACCGTCCTTGTCGATTTCGACCGGGACGTCCTTGCCATCCTCGTCCTTCGCGGAGATCTTGGTGTCCTTGTCAGGATTCTGAACCTTGACACCAGTGTCCTGCTTCTCGTTGGTCGGGTCGACCGGCTTCTTGCCGGAATCATCAACCTTGAAGTCAGAGTTGTTGTCATCGCGACCCTTCTCATGACCGTTGACCTTGACCTCGATCTCAGTCTCGCCACCAGGCAGGTCAGGGTCGGTGACCGTCACCGTGATCGGACCATCAACGTCGGTGCCAGGGGTGACGTGAACGTTACCGTTCTCATCGATCTCGACCGGGATGTCCTTGCCGTCCTCATCCTTAGCAGTGACATTGGTGTCCTTGTCCTTGTTGTTGACCTTGACGCCAGTGTCCTGC
>NZ_KV789238.1:165129-168839 GCF_001807505.1 Corynebacterium sp. HMSC08D02
TTGACCTTGACGCCAGTGTCCTGCTTCTCATCGGTCGGATCGACAGGCTTTGCGCCAGTTTCGTCGACTGTGGTCTTCGGGGCTTCCGGCTTCGTGTCCGAACCGTTGTCATCACGGTCCTTCTCGTGGCCCTTAACCTCAACCTCAACCTCGACCTTGCCGCCAGGCAGATCCGGGTCCTCGATGGTCAGCGTGATCGGTCCATCAACGTCGGTGCCAGGGGTGACGTGAACATTGCCGTTCTCATCAATCTCGGCCGGAATGTCCTTGCCGTCCTCATCCTTAGCAATGACCTTGGTGTCGCCGTCCTTGTTGTTGACCTTGACGCCAGTGTCCTGCTTCTCATCGGAAGGATCGACAGGCTGCTTACCAGACTCGTCAACCGTGGTCTTCGGCGCTTCCGGCTTCGTGTCCGAACCGTTGTCGTCCTTGCCCTTCTCGTGGCCGTTGACCGGAACCTCGACCTCGACCTTGCCGCCAGGCAGATCCGGGTCCTCGATGACTACCGTGATCGGACCATCAACGTCCTCACCTGGGGTGACATGGACGTTACCGTTCTCGTCGATCTCGGCAGGGATGTCCTTGCTATCTTCGTCCTTCGCAGAAACCTTGGTTTCCTCGTCAGGGTTGACGATCTTGACGCCGGTGTCCTGCTTGTCGTCGGTCGGGTCGACAGCCTTCTTGCCAGACTCGTCGACAGAGGTCGGATCCTGGGTCACATGGATGGTGACGTCGACTTCCTCCTTCGAGCCATCCGGGTAGGTCACGACGACCTTGCCCTGCTTGTCACCAGGCTCGTCGGTGTTTGGCTCTTCCTTCCACTCGTACTCGGTGCCGTCAGGAAGGTCTTCCTTGTTAGCGATCGAGTCTTCAGGCTTCGGCTTCTCTCCCGGCTCAACCGTTTGATCCTGCCCCTTGGGGTCGTAGGCGTCAGCCTGGGACTTCACAGCCAGCGGGACGATATCGGTCTGCTCGTGCTTTTCACCGTTCTGATCCACCAACGTGTACGTCACAGTCACGTTCGGCTTCTCTTCAGAAGCCTCAACCGGGGTCGTTGGGGTGCCGGTGATCTTGCCGTTTTCAAACGTCAGACCATCTGGCAGTCCCTCAACCTTGAGGGAGCCTTCCTCGATTTCGAAGCCTTGAGGAAGCTTGTCGAAGCCCTCAGGCTTCACTTCCTGCTCGTATGGTTCGCCGACGACGCCATCCTGGAGCGGAGTGTCCGTCACCGTAATCTTTGTGACGACCTCTTCGTACTGCTTCTCTGCAACAGTGGACTTCTCCGTCTTTTGGATGCGCTGCGCGGGATCTTCCTCATCAGGGTTTTCCCAAACTGGATCACCGTTTTCATCGGTAACGCCAACGTACTTGTCCACCATGACCTCGACCTCGCGGGTCACGGTCACTTCGGTGGTGCCAGGCTTGGTTGGCGTACCAGTGATCTTGCCGGTTTCCGGGTCGATCTCGAGGCCATCAGGCAGCTTATCGGCGGAGTACTGTGGCTTCGAGTTCTCAGCAAGGTTGTCAGGCAACTGCTTGAACAGGTCCGCGACGTTGTTGTCTGGGTACTCTTCACCCGCGGAGCCAAGCGGCAGTTGCTCTGGGACAACAGCGGTAAACGAGTCCGCGATCTCCCAGCGGTCAGACATCTTCTTCGAAGCAGGATCAACAGTCACCACAGCCGCTGTGTAGACGGTGGTTTCCTTCAGATCCTCAGGAGCCTGGAAGTCACAGGAAGGCAGTACGCCCTTCTCGTCACTCTTGACGATGCACTCCTTGCCTTCCAGCTCGGTCTGGTTACCAGCAGGATCAGTTGCGTACCAACGAATTGCGTAATCCGCATTTGGCATCAGGCCTGCAGCCTTCGTGGTCACCTTGGAGCCAGCTCGACCCTTATTGTCGTACGAGTTGTACTCCGGAATATCAAAGATCGGCTGTGCGGACATCAGCGGGAACTGCAAGCCGTCCATTGCTTGTCCAGCCCACACAGAACCAAATTTGTTGAAGTCCTGGAACATGTTCATCGGGAACGCCGAGTTCTTGACGTCGCGGCCTTCGATCTTCGGGTACACGTACATGTAGTCCGTGTTGATGTGACGTTTTTTCGTCTGGTTAATTAAACCATCACCGAACGCAGCGCGGCGCGATGCACCGTTATCTGGCATGAAGTCCTTCGCAACTGTACCGAAGTCGCCCTTGGCCAGCTTATTGGAAATTTGAGCAGTCTGGTTCTCCTGTGTACGCGACTGGCCATACGTGCCCTTAAACGGCAGGTAAATCGTACCGTCAGCCTTAGTCTCCGTAACGACAGTCTCAGCGATGTGTGAACCTACGCCATGCTCGTCCTGGTACGCCTTGATGATGCGCTCCTGGTTTGCACGCTCCTGCTCAGCGGTGTAACCCTTGTTCGCTTCCTTCCACGCGTCAATCTCACGCGCGACCTCATCGTTGAGGTACGAGGCAACAACTTCTACGCCACCAGCAGCGCGATCACCCTGGCCGGGCTGGTACTTGTAGTACCCCGGCAAGGAACCGGCGTCCTCGCCGTTTTCCCACCAAACCATCGACCAGTTTGGTGCAGCACCAGCACTCCTGAAAGCGCCGTACTTTCCGTAGTCTGGGAACTGGCCATCAACGGTCGGCTCACCGGTCTGGCCATCAAGTGCGCGGGTCCACTCGGACTCCGGCTTCGCCAGCCAATCAACCTGCGCCGGCTTCTCCTCAAGCACGAAACGCCCATTGGTAATGCGGGAGCCAGCTGGGCCGGCGGTGAAGTTCCAGGATTCCTGGACTCGGTTCAAACGTGTGGTGTATCGGCCAGAGTTCATATCACCAGCGGCGACGACAGAGTACTTGTTTTCGTCTGGGTTTTCGCCCCACACACGGACTTTGAACTTGCTGGCGCCAGCCAGGTTGAACGCAGGGGCACCTACCCGATCAGTCACCTTGCGGGTCAAGTCGAAGGAAAAGCGACCCTCGGAGTCGGTCAGGGTGTAGAACACCGGGGATACTTCGTTTTTGCCGGTGACGTACTGCAGGTAGATAACATTGCCCTTCAGCGGCTCATTGTTCGCCGAAAGGTCGTCATGTCGGCCATCCTTATTGATGTACGCGTAGCCGTGGTAGCCGCCATAATCGCGCCAGCCACCCTTGGTGTAGATGGCGTTCGGAACCTTCTTATCCTTGACGGCGTCGTCAACAGTAGCGTCCGCGCCGTCAACCGCCGCAGCGGTCTCCTGGGCAAACGCAACCGGCTGCGCAAGTGGCGCAACAAGCGCGAACGAAAGTGCTGCCGCAGCAACCGACGTGCCACGACGTGCCTTATAGGAGTTTCGCACAATAAATCCTTTCATCTGTTATTTCAGAACATGCCACCGCACCGCCGCGTGCATCACCGTTTTCCCGGTGCAGACACAGGCGCTACATGGTTTACAGTTATCAGAGAATAACAATGAATGGTCTGCGCTTCTAATAGACCTTTAGGCCTATTCCATTGCAGGATTTTGCGACACTGATACGTTTCAAACTCTAAGAATCCATCAGGTAGACAGCGCTAGGACGATTGTCCTATAGTGCACATGTAATTGTTTGTATAGATAATTGGCAGACATATGTACGTCACCTGCGAAGACGAAGATTCCCAGAACAAACACCGACCGTTGTCAGTATCAATGCAAAAAGCTGCCACCCGTCATATATGACGGGTGGCA
>NZ_KV789238.1:168859-171078 GCF_001807505.1 Corynebacterium sp. HMSC08D02
TGCCACCCGTCATATATGACGGGTGGCAGCTTTTCTCTTCTTAGAAAGCGATCAGCAAGCGCTTAGCCCCCAACCTCCCCCACAAGGGGGTGGCTGTTCAGAGCGTATTTCTTACTACTGCTTCTTCTCTTGCTTTGCCGGAGTCTTGTTGTCCGTATTGGAGGACAACTTCGTCGTCTTACCGGAAGAACCCTTCAGCTCCAGGTCCTTCACAGAGGACTTTGGACCATTCGGGTTGCAGTTATCGTAGATAACCGTGCCAGCCAGGATGCCAGCAGCAATCAGCACGATACCGGCAGCAACCATGCCCAGATCCGCACCAACGGTACGCAGCTGCGCATTGATCTGCTCAACCTGCTTGGCCATCTCCGGGTTGAAGATGCCAGCCTGCTGCTGGATACGAGTGTTCACATCCTGCAGCTGAGCATTCACCTGTGCAGTCACATCGCTCAGCACCGGGATCTGAATCTGGGAAGCCAGACCCAGCGGCAACAACGCAATCAGCGGCAGACCGAAGCCCACAGCGGATGCAACACACTTACCGGTGTCGATACCAACCTTTGCGGTCACCTTGTTGCCAGTACCATCCTCAACGGTGATTGTTTCACCAGGCTTCAACTCGACGTCAGACGGAACGTTAACCTTCCAGTTACCATCCTTATCGGTCGTAGTCTCGATGACCTTGCCGTTTGGCAGCGTAACCTTAATCGTCTCGTTCGGGCGATCGCCCTTACCGGAGATGGTCTTGTCACCAGGCTTGATCGGGTTCACGGTTGGCGGAGTCTTATCCTCCACCGTGACGTCAGTCTCGTTTCCAGCCTCATCGGTGACCTTAATCTTGTCACCGTGGTTCAGGTCCGTACCCTCCGGAACATCAACAGACCAGTTGCCGTCCTTGTCGGTGGTCACCTTCTTCTCGGTGCCATCCGGGAAGGTCACAGTGATCTCCGAGTTCTTACGGTCATCCTTGCCAGTGATCTTCTTATCGCCAGGCTTCACGGGGTCGACCGTCGGCGCAGTGGTGTCAGGAACATCGTCACCGTTGGCCGGATCCGATCCCTTTTCGATCTCGTCCTTGTTCGAGATGCCATCACCGTCGAAGTCACCATTCGGATCCAGCAAGGACTTACCGTCCTTACCAACCAACTCGAACTTGGCGACGCCGGAGTTCTCAGAACCATCCTTGTAGATGAAGTCCACCGTCACAGACGGACGAACGTACGGAGTAAAGATCTCCTTGAAGTTGTCCCAGTTGTTCTTGATCTGCGGCAACTCGGACTCAATCTTCTCGCCGACCTTGTCATAGCCAGGCGCCGTAGCCTCAACAACACCAGTGGTCTCGCCAGTCTTGAAGGCCCAATCGTCGGAACCAGCAGACGGCGTACCCTTCGCTTCCTTCACAGGAACATCAGTCTTGCCCTCAAATGGGTTCGCCTCTTCAACCTTGCCGGCCTCGACGTTCTTACGGTCACCATAATTCGGGATGAACTTCGCAGCATCCGATCGCGGATCAACAATCTTGACGCCGATCTCACCGACCGGGTTGCCATCCTTGTCAGTAACGATGACCTTGGCAGCCTGCGGATCAGTACCCTCAGGCACCGTCACCGTCACGTTGCCGTCCTTGTCGATCTCGACCTTGGAGCCCGGAATCTCCTTGCCGTCCTTGTCAACGAGCTTGCCTTCTTCGTCGCCCTTCGGGTTCTTAACCTTGCCAACCTCGTGGGACTTACCATCAGCCGGCACAGTCGAGTTGCTGTTCGGAACTACAGACGGAGCTTCAGGCTTCGAGTTCGGATCCTTCGGATCCGTACCTGCGTTCTTCTCATCCTCATCAGAGACGCCATCGTTGTCATCGTCTTCATCGGTGACATCCGGGTTGCCGTCACCGTCGGTGTCGCGCTGGACCTTGATGACCTTGTTGTCCTCAGCAACCTTGTTGCCGTCCTTGTCGGTGATGGTGACCGTAACGGTTACGTCACGCTCTTCCTCATCCTTACCCCAGTCAAGCTTGTCTGGGGTACCAGTGACCTCACCAGTCTCCGGTTTGACTTTCAGACCACCAGGCAGGTTTTCAACCTCAACCTTGCCGCCCTCCGGAACATCCTTCGCGGTCTCAAATGGCTTGATCGGCTGGCCCTCGATGACAGTCTCAGGCGTCTTGTTCACTGAAGGCGTGCCTGGAGTCTTGTCGGAGCCGTTGTCGTCAACACCCTTCT
>NZ_KV789239.1:0-1148 GCF_001807505.1 Corynebacterium sp. HMSC08D02
TTGTGGATCCGGCAGGGGCCAGCTTCCAGCGTGGTCGTTGGTTTGAGCGCATTGATGCTGGCGCAACGTTGACTGCCGCTATGCACATGGAGGTTACAACCCAAGACAGTGCTGTTGATTCTGATGGTGACGGTCTGCCGGATGTCTGGGAGCGTGAAGGGGTTACCCTAAGCGACGGTACGGCCATGCCACTGAATCAGTGGGGTGCTGATCCTGAGCGCCCGGATTTGTTCCTGCAGCTTAATTGGATGAACTCGCAGTGGCAGCAGGCTGGCTGCGACACACCTGGTGCGGATGCTGCCATGTGTGCGCAGATGTCGGTGGCAAGCTACCGCCCACACCGCGATATTTTGCAGCAACTGGTGGATCGCTTCGACCAGTACGGGGTCAACCTGCACATCGATGCCGGTGATACCTACACCAACATTGCAAACTACCCGACGCGTCATGGTGGACAGACTGAAGCCTATGCCCCGTACTACTTCGAGGGCACCATCCCGGGCATGAAGCTGGTCGATAATATCGATACCCTCTTGGGTGCACGTGCGGCAGTCTTCCGCGTTGGTGTCATTGGGGACCAGATGCAGCGCGGCCACTGGGGTACCGGGTTGGCCCTGGTTGCGGATAACTCGTTTTATGTTGCCAAGCATGAACGCATGCGCACCGATGATCAGCTGCGCAACACGATCATGCACGAGCTCGGCCACACGCTGGGGCTCAACCACAATGGTTCGATGAAGTTCGCCAACGAGGTCCCGCAGTCGGATTACCTGCCGAACTACTACTCGGTGATGAACTACCTCTACCAGTTCACCCACTTTAACTACTCGGATGAAGAATCCGTCTCCGGTGGGCCACTACCGGAGGTGTGCAACCAGCCGGGCATGGACTGCTACAAAGGTGACTACCGTGTGCCAGCCGACTGGGACAACCTGATGATCAACACCGGCAAGATCGGCAAGGATTACAACTCCACCATCGGTGCCGCCGATGTGAAGGTTGATGGTAAAGCGCTTGCCGCGCAACAGGAAGCGATGCAGGCGGCAGAAGATGCGCAGGGTTCTGTCAAGGTTGCTGTTGTTGATTCCCCGCAGCTTCACCGTGGTGAGAATACGGTGAGCTTGAAGGTTGCAAATCCTGGGTTGGAT
>NZ_KV789240.1:0-13340 GCF_001807505.1 Corynebacterium sp. HMSC08D02
AAGCTTCGTTGGAGTCCGCGCGGCGGACTGTGCGCGAGGTTGCTTTGCAACAACGGGTAAATTGTCCGCGCCGCGGAAACCTTACTTATTGAGAGGTGGGTTGAGCCAAGCTTCGCCAGCTGTTTGTCCGCCCCGCGGACACCCTCATCAAACAATCAGCAGGCCGCAACCGGCAGCTGATCCAGTCGGCCGCGGAGCTGTTCTGCAACGGCGTTGGCCATGGCTTGGCCGGTTTGGTAACTGCCGTCGGCGGGGACAACGACCAAAGCCAAAGCAACGTCCTGCTCTGCGGAATTTGACACGAGTCCCATCTGGCGCACTTCGTATCCACCAGTCTCCGAGGGCCCCCACCCGCCTTTGAACCGCGCATTGGGAAGCTGGCCGAGGCCGTAGTCCTGCCCAGGCACGATTTGCCCCATCAACTCAAGGACGGGGTCGGCGTCGCTCAGGCAGCTCAGATTGGACATGAAAGTGGATTCCTCGGCGGCGGTGAGCATGGTTTGGCCGAAGGTTGAGAACTCGGGCCGGATGCGTTCGGTGTTGATGGTTTTTGGTACGCCGCCCTCGGCCAAGACGGTATCGCCGGCACCGGGTGGCAGGGCGTTCCAGAGTTGCAGCGCGGCGTCGTTGTCTGAGGCAGTGATCGCGGCAGGTGCTGCGAGCTGCGCGGTGTCGGGCGCCACGCGGTACGCGGCAACTGCGAGGGGGACTTTGATGGTGGACCAGGCTGGCATCGCTGGGTCGTCGCTGCTTCCTACGCCGCCCGCGGCGACGGCGACGGTACCTCCGAACTGGTTGGCAACTTCGTCGGCGATAGTGGAGAGCAGCTTATCGACGCCCACTTCGCCCACCGGTTCGTCAACTAGTGCAGGCGGCTGAGCGTTCGGGTGCGTTGTCGTTGAGGTGACGGTGATGGTCGGCGGGGCGTCGTTAGTGGGTGTCCCGCAGGCCCCGAGGGCGGTCACGGCGAGGAGGGCGCAGCATGCTCGTTTCACCTCCACCACCCTAGTGCCCCGGGCACGAAAAAACCCGCACACGAGGTGCGGGTTTTCACGAGTGCTGAATTAGCCCTGACGAGCCTTGAAGCGTGGCTCCTTCTTGTTCAGGACGTAAACCTTGCCGCGGCGGCGCACAACCTGGGCGCCCGGCTTGTTCTTCAGCGACCGAAGCGACTTGCGGACCTTCATCGGGCGCTCCTTTCTAATCGAGGATCTTCATCTTCGTGCGACCACTGGAAACAGTCTGGTCGCGACACGTCGCGTTATATTACCCCATCACGTGGGGAAACCAAAACGCCGGTGCTACTTGGTGTAGCGTTGCTCCATTTCCGACGCCACTTCGTCCAGACTCCGGTTCATTGTTTCGGGGACGAAGTAGCGGACGAATCCTGCTGCAAGGATGCCACAGATGATGAAGATGGAGAAGGTGGCGGTGGCGGAGAGGGCGTCGACAAGTGGGAGGAAGAACTGGGCGACGATCCAGTTCATGACCCACAGTGCGAGTCCTGCGAGGCCCATGCCGGCGCCGCGGATTTGTGGCGGGACCAGCTCGGAGATAAGCAGCCAGGTCGTGGGCGAGACTGCTGCTTGCTGCGACGCGATGAACAGCGCCATGCAGGCGAGTGAGACCCACGCGAGTGCGGCGTTGTTTTCCGCGGCACGGTACGTGAGCGTGAGCGCGAAGAGGAAGATGACGTTGCCGCTCAGGCCGATGAGCAGTAGTCGTTTGCGGCCGATCCTGTCGATGACCTGCAGTCCGACCCAGCACGCGACGACGGAGACGAGCCCGATCACCATAGAGGTGTAGACGGCGTTTTCGGTGGAGAGGCCGACTTTGTTCATCATCGTTGGCGCGAAGTAGACGATGGCGTTCACGCCCGTGACCTGCTGCGTGATGCCGAGCAGCGCGGCGATCAGCACGGTCATGCGTAGCCATCGAACGTTACGCAGGCGGGCCCACTCGCCGCCGCGCTGGGCGCGAAGCTCGGCGTCTTCGGTGGTTTCGAGGGTGAGTTCTTCGCGGGTCATGCCGACTCGGTCGCCGATGGTGAGGGCTGCGTCGATACGCTGGTGGCGGGCGAGCCACAGGGGCGTTTCAGGCAGGAATGCCATGCCGATGGCCAGCGCGGCTCCGGGCACTGCGGCGAGTCCGAGCATCAGCTGCCAGCTGCCGGTCGAGGCGAGTGCGGAGTTCACGGAGTACGCGAGCAGCTGCCCCACCACAATCATCAGCGTGTTCAGCGACACCATCTTGCCGCGCACCCGGGCGGGCACCATCTCCGAGATGTACATCGGCGCCACGATGGACACTCCGCCGACGCCGACTCCTAAGAACGTTCGGGCCGCCGCGAGTGCTCCCACCGACCCCGCAAGCGCGCACCACAGCGAGCCTGCAATGAACACGATGCCGCCCATTATTAAGGTGCGTTTGCGCCCAAGCCTGTCCGCGATCGACCCGCCGCTGAGCGCGCCGACCGCTGCGCCGACGAGCAACATTGAGGTCACCAGGCCTTCTTGCCCTGGGGTGAGCTGGAATTCGGGGGTGATGTAGAGCAGCGCGCCGCTCATCACGCCGGTGTCGTAGCCGAAGAGCAGCCCGCCCAGCGCGGCAACGCCCGCAACTTTCCGGACGTAGCTTCGTTGGGCGGTGGTGAGTTGTTGCATGCATACCAATATGCACCGTGGGTACGCTGGTTCCTATGTCTCGGCCAGATTCACCGCAAGTTAGCAGCAAACAGCAAGAGATCATCGACACGCTCGGGGTCCAACCTTCGATTGATCCCGCGCGCGAAATCGAGCGTCGCGTCGCATTCCTCTGCGACTATGCCCGCGCAGCCTCCTCAGCCGGTTTCGTACTCGGCATTTCCGGGGGCCAGGACTCGACGCTCGCAGGTCGCCTCGCACAGATCGCTGTCGAGCGGCTGCGGGACTCGGGTGTCGACGCCCACTTCCTCGCCGTCCGCATCCCCCACGGTGTCCAAGTCGACGAGGACGACGCCCAGTTGGCGCTCCGCTTCATCGAACCGGATGAGACGGTGACCGTTGACATTGCTCCTGCCACGAAGGCGCTCAGCGATGAGGTCGCCGGTGCGTTGGGGGCGCCCCTCAGCGACTTCAACAAGGGCAACGTGAAAGCCCGCCTTCGAATGGTGGCGCAGTACGCGCTTGCCGGCGAGCGCAACCTCCTGGTCATCGGCACTGACCACGCGGCGGAAAACGTCACCGGTTTCTTCACCAAGTTTGGCGACGGCGCCGCAGACCTCACCCCCCTCGCCGGCCTCAACAAACGCCAAGGCGCAGCTCTCCTCCGCGAGCTCGGCGCCGACCCTCGCCTCTGGGAGAAAGTCCCCACCGCCGACCTGGAAGAGGACCGCCCGGCCTTGCCCGATGAAGAAGCGCTCGGCGTGACCTACCAGCACATCGACGATTACCTCGAAGGCAAAACCGTTCCGTCCGCGGCGGCGGAACGCATCGAGCACCTCTGGCGCATCGGCCAGCACAAACGACACCTGCCGCCAGGGCCAGATTCCTCCTGGTGGAAGGCTTAGCCCGTCACGTCTAACGTCGCTTGCGCGGCGTTGGCAAGCTCCCCCGCGTACGCCGGGCCGTGCGTCAACGCGTGCACGGCCAACGGGTGAAGCTGGTGAATCGGGATGCGCCGACGCCAGTCCTCCCCCAGGCTTGCCCGCGACTCGTAGCCCGCAAGGATATCTTCCAAAAACGGCGCGCCGAACAACGCCAGCATGGCGATGTCCGTCAACGGGTGCCCACCGTGTGCCGCCGGGTCGATGAACCTCGGGCCGGACTCGTCGAAGAGCAGGTTGCCCGCCCAAAGATCGCCGTGGATACGCGCCAGCGGGGCGTCCTCGTCCCCCTCAACGAGCGCAGCGCAGGCGCGTTCCACGAGCTCTAGCTGCTGCTTCGAAATATTTCCCGCCACATGTGCGCTCCTAGCGAACGGCAGCACGCGCTGCTCGGTATAAAACTTCGCCCACCGCTGCTCCGGCACGCAGTCCTGCTCAACCCGGCCGATGAAGTTCGGGCCATCCCACCCGGTCGGCGGCGCACCGAAGGCTTCAGCGCCCATCGCGTGGAACTTCGCCAGCTCCTCCCCCGCCCGGCGCGCCGCGTCACGAGTGGGTCGCACGGTTTCGACGCGTTCTATTCGCAACGTCCGCTGCTCCTCGTCCACGCCGCGGACCTCCACGACTGCCTCGCTGCCCTCGCGCAGCCAGCGCAGGCCGGCGGCCTCGCTGCTCGCCTGGCCCGGCGCGGTACAACGCTTACTGAAATCGTTCATGGTGGCCCTCCAATGCAAGCAAGAATCGCTTCATGTCTTCCCCACCACGGTAGCGCCCGAGGTGGCCGTCGCTACGCACGACCCGATGGCACGGAATGAGCAGCGGCAGCGGATTTTTCGCGCACGCAGTGCCGACGGCACGCACCGCCCCCGGATTATCGACGTCCGCAGCAAGCTCCTTGTACGTTATCGTCTCACCGAACGGCACGTGTTGGAGCGCGCCCAGCACCTTCGTCCGGAACGGCGGGAGGCCCTCAAGGTCGACCGGGACATCGAAAGACGTTCGTGTCCCGGCGAAGTATTCCTCGAGCTGCCCGCGGACGGCACCAATCGGTCCGGGGCGCGCGCCTGTGGCGTGGATTACCTCAGCGGGGTCGTCCGTCGGCAACGCGATCCGGCGTACTCCGCGCGGCGAAACGACGATTGTCAAGGGGCCTACCTGCGTCTCGACGGTAGCGAATGATGTTTCACACATGGCACCAGTACTAGCACCTTGCTATGGTGCCAGCCATGACCACCCGCATTCCCCTACCTGGATACACGGCGATCACGGTCCCGGAGGACCACGACGGTCGGCGGATGCACAAGTTCCTCGCCAGCTACACCACGTGCCCGGCGACCATGCTGTTCAAGCTCGCACGCAAGGGGGCGTTGCGGGTCAACCAGAAACGTATCAAGCAGGATTACCGCGTCCGGGCTGGGGACGTGATCACGTTGCCGGGTGAGTTCTGTCAGGAAGCGAAGAGGGCGTCGAAAAGTAAGAGCCACGAGTTTGAGGTGCTGTGGGAGGGGCCGACGGCACTGGTAGTAAATAAGCCGGCGGGGGTGCCGGTGCATGCGGGAACCGGGACGCGGCGCGGCGTCATCGAGCGCATCCGTGACGTGTACCCCGACGCTGAGCTTGCGCACCGCATTGATAAGGAGACGTCCGGGGCGCTGCTGATCGCGCTCAACCATGCAGAGCTGCGCCACCTGCAGCGAGCCTTCCGCGAGCAGAACGTGATCCGCATCTACCGCGCAGTCGTGGAGGGACGCTGGGCGGGTACACGCGACGTAAAGGCCCCGATCGCGCGAACACCGAAAACCATGGTCGTACGTGCCGACGGCGACGACGCCCACACACGATTCCGCCGCGTGGAAAACCGCGGGCCGAACACGCTCGTCGAGGCCGAGCTCATTACTGGACGACGCCACCAAATCCGCGTCCACGCCTCCCACGAAGGCCACCCCATCGTCGGCGACCGCGCGTACGGCTCGCGTACGGGCGCGCAGCGCATGTTCCTGCACGCGTACCAGCTGGAGTTCACGCTGCGCAACGGCGAGCACGTCGCAGTGACGGCGCCGGTCCGGGAACACAAAGACCGCAGGTCTTAAGCAACCTGCGGTCTTTTCTGTGGAGCTAACGGGATTCGAACCCGTGACCCCCACACTGCCAGTGTGGTGCGCTACCAACTGCGCCATAGCCCCGCGCACGCTAAAACACGCGTAGGTGCCAGCTTATACCGTGCGTTTAATGTGAGGCAAATGCGACCGGGGCTGCCCGGAGGACCATGATGCTCAGCGGTGGGACAGTAACGTCGCCGTGTGAAGTGAGTAGTCGTGGCTCCTCGTAGACGTCCGTTGCCTGGATCATCACTTCATACTCACCGGTTGGCAGCGGCGCCTGCCACGGTTCCGTCGCGGCGTTCACGTACACGAAGGCGTCACGATTGCCTGGGAATGCATTTTTCACGGTGTAGGCAACATGATTCATGTGCACGTTGTCAGCACCAGCAACGATTCCGTGCGTGTACTTGCTGTTAATCGCCTCATAGCTCGGCAGGCGCATGAAGTCGTAGCGCTTGCGGAACGCGTTCAGGTCGCGGAAGAACTGCACGTGCTTTGCAAACTGAGCTGCTCTGTCGTAGTCGAGCGCGTTGACCTCATCTGGCGACTTGTACGAGTTGTGGTCGCCCGCCTTCGTGCGCAGAAACTCCTGCCCCGCATGAATGAACACTGCTCCGTTGGCCAAGTACTGCGTGGCCGTAGCGAGTGCATGACGCCGCGCGATCTCCTCATCAGACGCGTGCGGCATGCTGCCCTTGAGCTTGTCGAACATCGTGTAGTTATCGTGAGCCTCGTTGTACACCACGGACTGCTCCGGACCCAGGTAGTCCCGCACGTGCTGAGCGCCCTTGATGTTGTTCAGCAGGTCCCAAGAACGATGCTCCTGATCCGCGCCGTTTACAAAGCCAGCATGCTCCAACTCAAAGTTGGAGCCCTTGACGGTGTCGCGGTAGTGATCATTGAAGAACGCGATACCCGGCAGCTTGTCGGCGTTCTTCTGGTTCGCGCCGAGCACGCCTTCGGGGTGGTTGCCCATCTCCCACCCCTCCCCGAGGATGACTATCGAAGGATCAATCTCGTTGAGCGCCTCGCGCACGGCGTTCATCGTGTCGACGTCATGAATCCCCATCAGGTCAAACCGGAAGCCATCGATGTTGTATGTTGTGGCCCAGTACGTCACTGAGTCAACGATGTACTTGCGCATCATGGGCCGCTCTGACGCGGTTTCATTGCCGACGCCCGTCCCATCAAGAAAATTGCCTTGCGGGTCCGTCCGGAAGAAATAGTTAGGCACCGTCTGCTGCAACGGCGAGTGCTCCGCGACGTAGACGTGGTTGTACACCACGTCCATGATGACCCGGATACCGTTGTTGTGCAGCGCGTCAATCATGGACTTCAGTTCCATGATCCGCGCGGTTGGGTCCTGGGGGTGCGTCGAATAGGAGCCTTCGGGAACGTTATAGTTTTCCGGATCGTAGCCCCAGTTGTACTGTGCGTTAAACGACAGGTCGCCGGTCTCATCCACGCTGCCAAAATCGTAGATCGGCAGCAACTGTAGATGGGTGATACCCAGGGACTTCAAGTAGTCCAGACCCGATGGGTTCCCCGCCTGTGTCTTGGTCCCAGCCTCGGTGAGTCCCAGGAACTTCCCCTTGTGCGTGATGCCATTGTCCGGTCCGATGGTCAGGTCGCGCACGTGTGCCTCATAAATGATGGCGTCCTGCATCGAAGAAAACGGCGCCATACGCTTGCCGGACCACCCCTCGGGCACAATATGTTCCGCATCAACGACCACGGTGTGCTCCCCGTTGGCAGTCACTGCCCGCGCGTAGGGGTCGACGGCTTCGTTGACCGTTCCGTCCCCGAACTCCAGTCGGTAGCGGTACTCCAGCCCGTGGCGGTCACCTTCGAGGGTGAGTTCCCAGGTCCCACGCTCGCACCTCGCCAGAGGAGTCGCGGCAGCGTTATCGGAGTAGTTCAGAAATTCCACCGACTTCGCCGTCGGCGCCCAGACCCGAAACGTGGTCTTTTCCGGGGTATAGATCGCACCGAGCTCGCCATCGTAGAAATACTTCTCGTGAAACTCGTTCGAGTAATTGATCGCAGACTCACCCTCAACACAGCTCATTGCTACAACAAAAAGCTCCCCACCAGTTCTTAACCGGTGGAGAGCACTCTCTGTGGAGCTAACGGGATTCGAACCCGTGACCCCCACACTGCCAGTGTGGTGCGCTACCAACTGCGCCATAGCCCCTTGAACTCTTACGAGCTTTCATCACCATACACGTGAAGAGAGCCTGGCCACAAATCATGCAGCCAGCCCCCACACGGACATATAGTTAGCTGTTTGCGACGGTATCGACCCAGTTGTTGATCTCGCCTTCAACGTCCTTGCCGTCAACCATGACGCGCGGAGTCCCCGCCTCACCGCCGCGCTCTTGCTGCAACTTCAAGTTACCGTTCGACATTGCGCGCGCAGCATCGTAATAGGTCTTATCACGGATATCCTGCACCGCCTTGTCGCTCGCGCCGTAGTCACGCGCCAGGTCAGCAAGGTCATCGTCGGTCACCTTCGAGTACACATCCCTCTGGTTCACCATCAGGTGGTCGCGGAGGTTCATCATCGCCGCTGGCTCATCATTAGCGACGAGTGCCAGCTCCGCAGCCAGCCCCATCGTGGAGTGGCCATTGGTCAGGCCATCGAGCGTCACCATCGGGCGCAGCTCGACCTCGATCTTGCCCTCACGCAGCTTCTCGAGCATCTGCTCATCCGTCGCTACTGCCAGATCTGCACAGTGTGGGCACGAAAAGTCCTCGTAGAGCTCTGCCATCGGGGCGTCGTCGACATCTTCGGCTGCGAGGCGAATGAAGTGGTCGTCCTCGTTCCAGCTCACAGTGATGCCAGTAGTGTCAATCATGTTCTCGGCCATGGCTGCCTCGCGGCCCTTCTTGCCGTTGACGAAAATCAGGCCGATCACAAGCGCCGCGATCGCAATCACTGCAACGATTGCCCAGATGAACCCTGCACCGTTCTTCTCGTTCGGGTTCTTCACCTTACGGGTAGTCACGTATTTACTCCTTGACGTTGGAAATTGCCCAACAGCTTAATCGCTGGATGAGGCTATGGATAAATCGCAAACTTCTTGTACGGCACATAAATCATGAACAAGGTCGCCGCGATCAAGACAAAGTCACGCAGGATCGTCTCGATGAGGTTCGTGCCTTCATCCGATGGCTGCGGGCCAAAGCATCCACAGTCGATGACCAGCCCTCGCGACCACGCTGAGTACATCCCGATGATGAATAGCACCAAAACAACGATTGACACCCAGCCGCTTTCACGCAACTTGATGCCCGCCAACAGGAACAGGCCACCGGCAAGCTCCAGCGGACCAATCCACTGCGCCAAAATATTCGACCACTCATGGGTGAAAATCTCGTACGCAATGATGTTTTGCGTCACTTCCATATGGGCGCCAATCTTGGTCCACCCGGCGACAATCCACACGGCCGCCAGCCCAAATCGCGCCGCAGCCGACGCGATTTCCAGCAGCTTGCCTCTTGCCTGTTTGGTCTCGTGTGTCTCAGTCACGATTGGCCATTCTATCCGAGCACCTGCGCAACAAGCTCTTTCGCAGCCTGCTGCACCTGCGCCAAGTGCTCCTTGCCCTTGAAGCTCTCGGCGTAAATCTTGTACTTGTCCTCCGTACCCGATGGTCGCGCCGCGAACCAGGCGTTTTCCGTGGTGACCTTCAGGCCGCCAATCGGTGCACCGTTGCCTGGTGCCTCGGTCAGCTTCGCGGTGATTGGTTCACCAGCCAGCTCGGTCGCGGTGACTTGCTCCGGGGAGAGCGCCTTCAGCGTCGCCTTCTGCTCGCGGTTCGCCGGGGCATCGATACGAGCGTATGCCGGGGAGCCGAACTTCTCAGCGAGCTCAGCGTAGCGTTGCGACGGCGTCTTCCCCGTCACAGCTGTAATCTCCGCCGCGAGCAGATCCAGAATCAGGCCGTCCTTATCAGTCGACCACACCGTGCCGTCCTTCCGCAGGAAGGACGCACCCGCGGATTCTTCGCCGCCGAAGCCAACGGTGCCGTCGATAAGCCCTGGCACGAACCACTTAAAGCCAACCGGGACCTCAACGAGCGTGCGCCCGAGCGACGCCACAACGCGGTCAATCATCGACGAGGACACCAGCGTCTTGCCAACCGCGGTGTTGTCCGCCCAGCCTTCGCGATGTGAGAACAGGTACTCAATCGCGACGGCGAGGTAATGGTTCGGGTTCATCAGGCCGGCGTCCGGCGTGACGATCCCGTGGCGGTCCGAGTCAGCGTCGTTGCCGGTAGCGATGTCATACTTGTCACGATTGTGCACCAGCGACGCCATCGAGTCCGGCGAGGAGCAATCCATGCGAATCTTGCCATCAGTGTCGAGCGTCATGAAACGCCAGGTCGGGTCGACCTCCGGGTTCACCACGGTCATATTCAGGCCGTGCTTCTCAGCGATTGCACCCCAATAATCGACGCTCGCTCCGCCCATCGGATCAGCGCCGATGCTCAGACCGGATTCACGAATCGCCGCAATGTCGACGACGTTCGGCAAGTCATTGATGTAGTTATTCAGGTAGTCATAGCGCTGCGCACGCTCATCGAGCACACCAGACGCCGCGGAGCGCTTCACGCCCTCCAAACCGTTTGCGATATACTCGTTCGCCCGCTTCGCAATCCAGTCAGTCGCGTCCGTGTCAGCCGGACCACCCGACGGCGGGTTGTACTTGAAACCACCATCACGCGGGGGATTGTGCGACGGCGTAATCACAATGCCGTCCGCGCGCTTCGGATCAGTACCCGTGACCCCGCCAGAAAGCTTCGCGTTGTGCGACAAGATTGCGTGCGACACCGCCGGAGTCGGTGTGTAACGCCCAGCGGCGTCAACAAGCACCTCAACCCCATTGCCAAACAGCACCTCAAGCGCGGAGACCATCGCCGGCTCAGACAACGCGTGCGTATCGCGCCCGATGAAGACCGGACCGCCAATGTTTTGCTCACGACGGTAGTCGACGATCGCCTGCGTGGTCGCCAGAATATGCACCTCATTAAACGCGTTATCCAGCGAAGAACCACGGTGACCAGAGGTACCAAACACCACCTGCTGGTCAGGATTGTGCGGGTCTACATCACGGGTGTAGTAAGCAGTCACCAACGACGCGATATCGATCAAATCTTCCGGGCGGGCAATCTGGCCAGCACGTTCATGAGCCATACGACAACATCCTTTCGAATACGTTCACACCCATCTTTCCCTTTTTTGGAAACTTCCGCCAGAAAAATCGTACAAACCGTGTACACACGGAAGGTTATGTGTCTATTATCTCAATCACGTTATCGGGAGAAAGGTAACCTGGCCCACACCCTATTGCGGAAGGATCACGATGGCTGCGCAACTCAACGAAACCCTCGGTACGATTGCCTCGTTCGTCTGGGGCCCATTCCTGCTCATCCCGCTGCTGCTCGGCACGGGCCTCTTCCTGACCGTCCGAATGGGTGGCATCCAGTTCCGCACGCTCGGTCGCGCGACCCGCCACGCGTTCGTCGATAAGAATGAAGAAGGCTCCGGCGACATCAGCAACTACCAGGCCTTAACGACGGCCCTCGCCGCAACAGTCGGCACCGGCAACATCGTCGGCGTAGCCACCGCGATCTCGATCGGTGGCCCGGGCTCCCTGCTCTGGATCTGGGTCACAGGCATCGTCGGCATGGCGTCGAAATACTCCGAGGCCTACCTCGGCGTCCGCTTCCGCACCACCGACGACAAAGGACGCCAACAAGGAGGACCACACGAGTACCTCCGCCGCGGAATCCCAGGCCCGCTGGGGTCCGTGCTCGCGGTCGCGTTCATGCTCTTTACTATCTTCGCGTCTTTCGGCATCGGTAACCTCACTCAAGGCAATTCCATCGCTGCAGGCATGCAGGAAGCATTCGGCATCGAACCTACTGTCTCCGGCATCCTGATCTTCATTGGCGTCGGCGCAGCCATCTTGGGTGGTATTGAAGGCATCGGCAAGATCACGGCAGCGTTCGTTCCCCTGATGATTGTTCTCTACGTCGGTGGCGGCATCGTCGCGCTCGCTTTGATGGCAGACCAGATCCCTGCAGCTATCTCTCTCATCTTCCACGACGCGTTCACCGGCTCAGCCGCGACCGGTGGCTTCGTCGGCTCCACCATCATGATGGCAATCCAGTTCGGTGTTGCCCGCGGCATCTTCTCCAACGAGTCCGGCATGGGCTCTGCAGCAATCGCCGCTGCGGCAGCGAAGACCCAGCACCCCACCCGCCAGGCACTAGTATCCATGACCCAGACGTTCATTGACACCCTGATCGTTGTTACCATCACCGGCCTTGTCATCGTGACCTCCGGGACGTGGGACATGGGACGCGACGAAGCAGCAGTCATGACCGCACGCGGCTTCTCGACGGTCCTGCCAGGCACCTGGGGCGGCGACATCGTCTCCGTTTCCCTCATCTTCTTCGCATTCTCTACGATCCTGGGCTGGTCCTACTACGGCGAACGCGCCGCAACCGCCCTCTTCGGCCAGTGGGCTTCATTGCCATACAAGATGTTCTTTACCGCCGTAGCGTTCCTCGGCGCCACCACGCACCTCGAACTCGTATGGACGTTCTCCGACCTGGCGAACGGCCTCATGGCAATCCCGAATCTCATCGGTCTACTGCTGCTTTCCGGGCTCGTCGCCCGTGAGACTCGCGAGTACCTCAAATTCGATCCGAAGCTTCGCCGTAGCCCCGAGGAGGTTGCAGTATTTGTAAAGCAGCAAGGCATGAATTGGGAGTAAGCGCACTAGTAGACTTCTGGTGTGCAATTACAAAACATTGAGTCGAATGAGCCCCTCGCGGTAGGCGTCGGAGCTGGCACGGGAGCACTTACACGCTACGTGCTTACAGCGGGACTCCTTGCGGTGCTGCCTGCAGCACCGCATTACGCTTTTCTGGTCACGCTTGGCATCAACGTCTTAGGCAGCTACGCAATGGGTTACTTCCGACCAGGCCCATTACTCGGCACAGGTTTCCTCGGAGGCTTCACGACGTTCTCCGCTCTCACCGTCGCCGCAGCGCAAACGACTGCAATCACTGCGTTCATCTACGTACTCTCCAGCGTTGTTCTCTGCATCGCTGGCTGGTGGGCTGGCGACACCATGCGTGATCGCAAGGAGGCAGGTGATCGATAGTGTTTATTGACCCAATTGCCATCCCTGCAGTGTTCTTTGGCGGCGCGTTAGGCGGCGCCGCACGGTGGTGGATTAGTTCCGCCCTCCCACCGCGCAAGGGCACCTTCACTGCCAACGCTGCTGCATCCATGGTCCTCGGATTTACAGTCGCGATGGCGCCGATGTGGGCAGTGTTCATTGGAACGGGGTTTGCTGGTGCGCTCTCTACATGGTCGACGCTCGCCAAAGAAGCAGGAATGCTGCTCAAAGAGCGCAGGTACGCAAGATGCGTAAAGTATCTGTTGTGGACGCTCGCCGTCGGCGTTGCGTTCGCAGGGCTAGGCGTTATGCGCGGTAACGCGGCATTTTAGACGATACAAAGCTCTGCAAATACTTTTTGTGTGTTGTCTGTGGACCAGAATTGGTAACCGGCCGCACACAACCATCCCCGTTTGTTTGTTGTGTGGGTGCACAAAAAAGAGTGCGGTGGGTACCA
>NZ_KV789241.1:0-1148 GCF_001807505.1 Corynebacterium sp. HMSC08D02
ATCCAACCCAGGATTTGCAACCTTCAAGCTCACCATATTCTCACCACGGTGAAGCTCAGGGTCACCTACAACAGCAACCTTGACAGAACCCTGCGCATCTTCTGCCGCCTGCATCGCTTCCTGCTGGGCAGCCAATGCCTTGGCATCAACCTTGCCACCGGCAGCACCGATCGTGGAGTTGTAATCCTTACCAATCTTGCCGGTGTTAATCATCAAGTTGTCCCAGTCAGCTGGCACACGGTAGTCACCTTTGTAGCAGTCCACACCTGGCTGGTTGCACACCTCCGGCAGTGGGCCACCGGAGACGGCTTCTTCATCCGAGTAGTTAAAGTGGGTGAACTGGTAGAGGTAGTTCATCACCGAGTAGTAGTTCGGCAGGTAATCCGACTGCGGGACCTCGTTGGCGAACTTCATCGAACCATTATGATTCAACCCCAAGGTGTGGCCCAGCTCGTGCATGATCGTGTTACGCAGCTGATCATCGCTGCGCATACGCTCATGCTTGGCAACATAAAACGAGTTATCCGCAACCAAAGCCAAGCCGGTACCCCAGTGGCCACGCTGCATCTGATCGCCAATAACACCAACCCGGAAGACTGCCGCACGCGCACCCAGCATCGTGTCAATATTCTCGACCAGCTTCATACCAGGCACCGTGCCCTCAAAGTAGTACGGTGCATACGGCTCAGTCTGCCCACCGTGACGCGTCGGGTAGTTGACAATGTTGGTGTACGTATCACCCGCATCAATGTGCAGGTTGACCCCGTACTGATCGAAGCGGTCCACCAGCTGCTGCAAAATATCGCGACTTGGCCGGTAGCTTGCCGTCGACAGCTGCGCACACACATCAGCATCCGCACCAGGTGTGTCGCACCCGGCCTGCTGCCACTGCGAATTCATCCAATTAAGCTGCAGGAACAAATCCGGTCGCTCAGGATCAGCACCCCACTGATTCAGTGGCATGGCCGTACCGTCGCTTAGGGTAACCCCTTCACGCTCCCAGACATCCGGCAGACCGTCACCATCAGAATCAACAGCACTGTCTTGGGTTGTAACCTCCATGTGCATGGCAGCAGTCAACGTGTTGCCTGCATCAATGCGCTCAAACCAACGCCCACGCTGGAAGCTGGCCCCTGCCGGATCCACAA
>NZ_KV789242.1:0-602 GCF_001807505.1 Corynebacterium sp. HMSC08D02
TCAATCCGTCTGTTGGAGACAGCTCTGCTGTCTAGGGGTCGCTCCCTTGCCTCGTTGAGGTGTCTGTCGTCGCAAGCCACGGCCGACGAGAAAAAGAAACCCCGTTGCATCGCTGCAACGGGGTGTGTGGGATTACTCGGCGAACAAGATCGTTCGGGTCTTCTCAGCGCCCTCGCGAACAAGCTCGACCATCCGCTCGCCCTGGCCGATGTCGGTCAGCTTGGCCACCAGAGACGGGAAGTTCTCGTCTGGCCCGATCTCGGTGGCTCGCTGCGCAGCCACGCCAGCCAGCCCCGGCTGGCCTGTGGCGTGCGCGAGCACAGCAACAGTGGCCGTGAGCTGCGAGCGCATCCCTGGCCAGCTGGTCGGGACAGCGCGCATAACCTTCTCTATAAACGCAAGGCCCGCCTGCGGGTCATCGAGCAGCGCTGCAAGCAGCGTGTCCCGCAAGCGCGGCGTGGTGAAGCACTTCAGCGCAGACCGAACAGCGCGAGCGCTCGGCTGGGTGATCCCTGCCGCCGCCTGCTCATACTCACGCTGCAGCACGTCGGAGAACATGGGCGGGATATACGCCAGCGCGTCTTCGATGATGTCGGCGTGCT
>NZ_KV789242.1:622-26913 GCF_001807505.1 Corynebacterium sp. HMSC08D02
GCAGCGCCGCCGATGCGGCGACCTCGCCGACAACGCCGTGGCGCGGCTCGTCGATGAGCGGATGCTGATACACGGACCACCACGCAGCCCCGGTGACGATCTCAGGCACCTGCACCACCCCGAGCAGCGGCGGTAGGTGCACTGCCCCGCTGGTGAGATACGTTGCCGTCTCCTCGAAGACCGGCTGCGCAATGTCATCGCTGATCATGTACGCGATAACAGCGTCGAGTTCGAGGTGGTGGACCCACGCTGCGAACCGCTCGCGGCTCTCGGTGAGCTTTGCAACAGCTTCGTCCAGGTCGAACCGCGCGACCGGGCCGAGGCGGACGGTGTCGACGCCCTCGTCGTCGACGAAGAACGCGAGGATCAGCGAGTTGTTCGGGTAAAACCCGAGGATGCCGGGGAGGTTCGCGAGGATCTCGCCGTGGGATGCAAGCGTGTGGGAATGAGTGGACATGGCAGTGCTCCTTTGCACGAATACGGGGTGTATGTGGTCAATCCCGTATTCGGCCCGGCTCTGCCGATCGCAGGCGTATCCCAGCAGTGCAGCACTCATGTGTGCCGAGCGTCGCTAGCGCAGCCTGATGCCTTCTCGCCGGGTGCGAGCGCTAGCGACGCAGCCTGTGCTTAAGCGTCGGTGTCGATGCGCTTGAGAGCGCGATAGATCGTCGGCCGCGAGACGTTGAGTGTCCTGGCTACTGCGCTGACGGACTTGCCGCCCTCAATAAGCTTTCTCCCGAACGCCACGGTTGAGCAGTCTCACCCCCGAGATAGGCAGACCCCCCGAACTGCCGGCTCCCGTGGCGTTCCTTCGTTGCCGCCGACCTCGCAATCACTAAGCAATGCCCCGAAAACCTGCGCCGCTTCGTTGGAGCGTCGCAGCTCCGTTTGGTGCAGGATTCTGACCCTAGTACACCAGCTAGTGCACCAAAAGGTGATCCGCTCACAAAATGAAGAAGGCCCCTACCAGCATTTGCACTGGTAGGGGCCTTATCTTAGTAGCGGGGGCAGGATTCGAACCTACGACCTCTGGGTTATGAGCCCAGCGAGCTACCGAGCTGCTCCACCCCGCGTCGGGTGATATTTGATTTTCACCTGCTGCCTTAACGGGCAACGAGTGATAACTATACGCATACCTCTTTCAAACACCAAATCCCCTGCGCACCTCACGGATTCGCAGGGGATTCAGGCTGTCACACGGGAAGGGTTACATGCTCTGGTATTCCTTCACGGCGCGGTCCAGCTCGTCGAGCGCCTTGCCGTACTCCTCGAAGGAGCCGTTGCGTGCGCCTTCCAGGTTGCGCAGCGCGTCGTTGATGTTGTTCAGCGCCTCGTCCTTGTTACCGGCAGCTGCTGGTGCTGGGGTCTCGGCCTTCTCGCCGTCGGCTGGTGCTTCCTCGGCTGGCTTCGTGTTGCCCTTGTCGTCGACGATGTCGATGTCCTGGGCGGCCTCAGAGTGAATGCCAACCTGCTTCAGCGCCTGGGAGATCGTCGGCGCATAGCCGACCTGGCCGCGGTAGAACACGAGCACGCGCAGCAGCTTCGGGAAGGCCGATGCCTGGTCCTTGCGCTGCGAGTAAATCGGCTCCACGTAGAGGATCTCTCCCCCGCCAACCGGCAGGGTGAGCAGATTGCCGTTCTTCAGGTCGTTGGTGCCCTGCCACAGGGTGCGGTCGCGCGCCACTTGATCGGAGGACATCAGAGCGTCCTGCGCCTGCTTCGGGCCCTGGGTCTGCGTGTTGGTTGGCAGCACGCGGACGGTGATCTGGCCGTAGTTCTCCGGGTCGGAGGACACGGACATGTGCGCGGAAAGGAACTCACGGTTCAGGCCACGGAACGGCGTAATCAGCTGGAAGGAAGGCTGGTTAGTCTCCGGGTCACCGGCGACGACGTAGTACGGAGGCTGGTTGAGCTCCTTGCGGCCTTCCGGCGCGGTCGGGTCGTTCGGCACGGACCAGAAGGCGTCGTTGTTGAAGAACACGCCTGGGTCGTTCACGTGGTAGCGAGCCAGCAGTTCACGCTGAACCTTGAACAGGTCCTCCGGGTAACGCAGGTGGTCGCGCAGCGAATCGGAGATGTCGCTTGCCGGGCGCACGGTGTCTGGGAACGCGCCCATCCATGCCTTGAGCACAGGGTCGTTCTCGTCGAATGCGTAGAGGTCCACCGTGCCGTCGTAGGCGTCAACGGTCGCCTTGACGGAGTTGCGGATGTAGCCGACGTTGTTGTTCAGCAGGCGCTGCGTAGTCCCGTCTGGGTTCAGCGCGTCCTGCGTCGTATCGGTCAGTGATTCGCGCGTTGCGTACGGCAGCTGGGACAGCGTGGTGTAGCCGTCCACGATCCACTTGATCTTGCCGTCGATCACGGCCGGGTAGGTCTTGGAGTCGGTGGTCAGCCACGGCGCGACCTTCTCAACGCGCTCGCGTGGGTCACGGTCGTAGAGAATCTTCGACTCGGAGCCAACACGGTCAGACAGCAGGAACTTTAGCTCCTGGTACTTCGCGGAGTACGCGATGCGGTTGACCCAGTTGCCGATGTTGACGCCACCTTCACCCTGGTAGGTGTAGGTGGAGCTGTCCGTGTCATACTCGACGGGGCCCTGGCCGTTATCGCCGACGATGGCGTAGTCCAGGCCGTCGTTCGCAGAGGCGATCACCGGGCCGTAGTAGACGCGCGGCTCGTCGACCTGGATGCCCAGCTCGTCTGCCTGGTCCTTCTCAGCAGCGATCGCGTTGGTCTGCAAATCGGAAACAGTGAAGATCGGCAGGCCACCACGGGTGGAACCTGCGTCCTGCGCGGCCTCGTCAACGCGGTTCGCCTGCGCTGCAATGAAGCCGTTGCCGTGGGTGTACACGGTGTGGCGGTTGATCCAGTCGCGCTGGTTTTCGCGCAGCGCGTTCGGGTCCATCTCGCGGGCCGCGACGACGAAGTCGCGCATCTTGCCGTCAACCTCGTAACGGTCCATCGCCAGCTGGTCCGGGAAGCCGTAGAAGTTACGCAGCTGCTGGTTCTGGGTAAAGGTCGGGGAAATGATCTCCGGGTCCAGCAGGCGGATGTTGCTGATCGTGGCGGCGTCGTCCGCAACCTTGTCGTTGGAGACCTTTTCCGCGCCCCAGTTGTCCTGGTACTTCACCTGCTCGTCCGTCAAGCCGAACGCGTAGCGGGTGGCCTCAATGTTGCGGGCGATGTACTCGGCTTCCTTCGACTGGCGGTTCGGCTTGACCGAAAACTGCTCCAGCAGCGCCGGCCACACACCGCCGACCACGAGCGAGGACACGAGCATCAGCACCGCAGCCATCACAGGAACTCGGAAGTCCTTATATACAACGGACGCGAAAAACGCCGCCGCGACAAGCACTGCGATGACTGTCAGGATCACCTTGGCCGGCAACGAGGCGTTGACCGTGGTGTAGGACGCACCGGTGAAGATGTCGTTCTGCGAGTACAGGAGGGTGTAGCGCTCCAGCCAGTAGCTGACTGCCTTGAGCACCATCCACAGGCCCGCGGTCACGGCAAGCTGCACGCGAGCGGACGTCGAAATGTGGCCCGGCACCCCGCTGACCTTATTGCCGATGCGGATGCCGCCCAGCAAGTAGTGGCCCACCGCGCCAACGATGAAGGCGACGAGCAGCAGGAGCGAGAGGCCGTCGATAATCGCGGTGATACCCGGCAGCGCGAAGGCGTAGAACCCGAGGTCCTTGCCAAACTGCGGATCATTCACGCCGAAGGATTCCCCGTTGAACCACAGCATGAACGTGCGCCACAGGCGCTGCCCTGCCAGGCCGGAGAAGATCGCGACCACGACTGGAACCCACACCAAGAGCGTGCGAACGCCCTGCTGCAGGTTCACTTTGGTCCGCGTGTCGCCGACGACGGCTTCGAAGCTCAAGGCTTCCTTCGTGCGGTTCCGCCACGCACACCACGCGGCGAGATAGGTGATCAGCGCGCCGACGGCGGCGAAAATTACAAACAACACCACGCGCGCCACGATGACGCGGTTGAAGACCCCACGGAAATCAAGCTCCCCGAACCAAAGAAAATCGGTGTAGAGACCGATCAGGATCGGGATGCAAAACAGCAATACACCGAGGACACCAATGGTGATGGCAAGTCCGGAGTTCTGTTTCTTCGCGTGGGGCTGTGGTTGGCTGAGGCGGGTGGCCAAATCCTGCTCCTTCGAAATAGTCTTAGTACGCGTATTAAGGTTCTACCTTAAAAAGTGTAACGCCTGAACTGACAGAAGGGTTCCCGTGCTCAACCAACAAGCATTAAATAAGGCCATGTCCGAAGCCGTCGAGTTCGTGCACGCGGAAGGCTGGGACCAAGGGCCAACGCTCTTCGCACTCGTGCCCTCCTCCCTGCTTGTGGACGAGCTCGAGCAACTCGAGGTTGACGACGCCTCTTCGCCCCTGACCCTCGTCGTGCAGGACAACCTGCCGGACAACATCCGCCCCGGCTCCGAGGAGCTGGCGGAGTACGTGGCACGTGTCGCCTGGCCACACGCGGTGGAGGGAGCCGTGCTGGCACAGGAGATCATGTTCCGGGACACCAGCAGCGACGACCCCTCGCCGCGCCCGGCGCGCCTCTTCTCCGGTGTGTTGCGCGAGGAGGGCATCGAGCAGACGCTGCTGCAGATGCGCCTAACCGAGGAGGAGCTGGAGGAGCGCGGCCTGTTCGCCCAGGATGATATTGAGCTTCGCGGTGGGCCTAACGTGGCGCCGAATGTTATTGCTGCGTTACGCTACGGTTTGGAACAAGACCCTGATGAGCTGTCCTAAGAGGTTAAAGGAGCACAACGTGGCTACATTTTCGAACGTTTGGCGTCGGCGCGTCGGTACGCCAGCGGTGCTGGCGATGGCGCTGGTGGTAGCCACCGCGTGCGGTGGCAAGGACGAGCCATCGGAGGAACCGACCACGACGGAGGCACCGGCCTCCTCCACCACTGAGACCACGGAGTCGCCTTCGCCGTCGGAGTCTGCGTCTGAGGCTGAGTCCGCGGAGGCTACGACGGAGGGGACGTCGACAAGCACCACGAGCACTGCGAAGAAGGACGATAACGGCGTTGCTGAGGTCGCCAAGCAGTTCTCAACGCTCGCTCCGCCCGAGTTCTTCGAGAAGCTGGACAGCTGCACCCCGACCGGCCTGCCGGACGCGTTCGATTGCAGCAGCTCCGAGATGGGCCAGTTCCAGTTCATGGAGTCCGAGTCCGTCGCCACCACGAGTACGCAGGTGCTCACCGAGCTGCGCTCGAGCGAGGTCGTGGAGGACACCGGCCGTTTCGTGGTCGGCTGGTCCACGGTTGGGTCCTCCGCCGTGGTGACCGTCATTGATAATGACAAGGGCCAGATTATGAAGCAGCTGCTCACCATGGACCGCGAAGGCCCGCGCGAACACATCTACAAGCTCGGGCTGGCGAAGCGCCCGGAGGGCGCCACCACCCCTGCGGAGGCAACCACCTCCACCGAGTCTGAGTCCTAGCTGCAGCTGCGCACCGGCTGGCCGTGGGCGAACGCGTCCATGGCCTTCACGGCGTCATCAAGCGTTTTGACTGCCGCGACCTGCATCTCCCCGCTGTCCGTGCGCATGACTTCCGCGCAGTTGCCCTCGGGCGCGAGGAAAAGCTCCGCGCCTGCGTCGCGGGCACCTGCGATCTTATGGGAGATGCCACCGATCGGGCCGACCTCCCCCGACTCATCAATCGTGCCGGTTCCGGCCACGAACTTCCCGCCGTTGAGCAGACCCGGCGAAAGCTTATCGATCACCGCCAGCGAGAACATCATCCCGGCACTCGGCCCGCCCACATCGTTAAGGTTGTAGGTCACCTGCACGCCGTCGGCCGGAGCGGACGTCATCAAGATCCCCAACATGGGCACCTTCTTATCCTCCGGATTCGCGCCGAGGGTGATCTCCTCCGTGTGCGGCGCGCCGTCACGCAGCACGTCGACGCTGAGCCGGTCGCCGGGGGCGTGCTCGCGCACGATCTGCTGCACCTGACGCGGCTGCGAGACGTCCTTCCCCCCGACCTTCGTGATGATGTCTGCCGCCTGCAGCGCACCGTTCGCGGCGCTGCCCTCCATCACCTCGTGAACCACCACTGTCGTCGGGCGGCCGAGGTAGTTCATCGCGGCGATCGTCGCCGCCGACTCCGAAGCAACGAATGCCTCCTGGTTGCGCTGCTTCATCTCCTCCCGGTTCGTATTCGGAGGCATGATCTGCTCCAGCGGCACAATCGTGTCATCCGTGGTGATCCAGCGGGTCAGCGCCTGCACCAGCGTCATATTGGTGCGCACGGACACCGTGGTCATGTTGAGGTTGCCCTCCGTTTCGTCGGAGTCCGCGCCCTCGATCTCAACGACGGGCACGCCCTCAACATCGCCGAGCGTGTTAAACGTCGGCCCCGGGCCCTGCGCCGCGTACGGCACGGCCAGGGAGATATCGGTGCCAGGAATATGGTCGAGGCTCAGCGCCGCGGCCAGCACCGCAAGGGGGATGGCGCCCCACACAATCGTGGCGAGGCGGCGGCTGCGCGGCTGTGCCTGTGCTTGTTCTTGCTCGGCGTTCATCACGCCCACAAATCTTAGATGTTCGCCCACAGCGTTGCGATTTTCCCGCTTGCACCCAACACAACCTGCGCACACGACTGTAGGGTGGTGCCTATGAGCAATGGATTCGGATTTACCTTCCCCAACAACGACAACGACGGTGACAACGGTGACGACGAGCGTCGCAACCAGCAGAACAACCCGTTCGCCGCGTTCGGGTTCGGGGGCAACGTTGGCGGTGGCCAAGGTGGCTTGGGCGATATTTTGAACCAGTTCGGGCAGATGCTCTCCGGCATGGGCTCGACGATGAACGCCCGCACAGAGGGCGAGTCCGTGAACTTCGAAATGGCACTGCGCATGGCACGCCAGCACGTCGGCGACAAGGCTGCGGTCTCCGCGGGGGATCGCACCGCGGTTGAGGAGTCAGTACGCCTCGCCGACCTCTGGCTTGACGACGCCACTACGCTGCCATCCGCAAACGCCCAGCCGCGCACGTGGAACGCGGACGACTGGCTGGCTGAAACCATGCCGATGTGGAAGCGCCTGGTCAACCCCGTTGCGGAGCAGATGAACCGCGCGCAGCGCGACACCATGCCCGCCGAGGCCCGCGAGATGATGGGCCCGATGGTCGGCATGATGGAGCAAATGAACGCCATGAACTTCGGCGTCAAGCTCGGCCACGCCCTTGGCGACCTTGCCGAGCAAGCCCTGACCGGCTCCGACTTCGGCCTGCCCGTCGCACCAGCAGGGGTCACAGCCATCTTGCCGAAGAACGTCACCGCCGCCGCCAAAGGCCTCGAGATCCCCGGCCAGGAGGTTCTGGTCTACATCGTGGCCCGCGAGGCTGCGCGCCAGCGCCTGTTCAAGCACGTGCCGTGGCTCGTCGAGCGCCTCGTCTCCTCCGTTGAGGAGTACGCGGCAGGCCTGGAGATCGATACCTCGCAGCTCGAGGAGATGGCGCGCGGCCTGAACCTGGAAAGCGCCGACCCACAAGCCATCCAGGAGGCGCTCCAGCAGTTGGAGGGCGCGGACCTCTCCCCGCGCGTGACCTCCCGCAACGCCTCTGCCACCGCCCGCCTGGAGACGCTGCTCGCGCTCGTCGAAGGCTGGGTCGACGTTGTCACCGATGCCTCCCTGGCGGACCGTATCCCGTCGACGCCGCAGCTCGCCGAGGCGTGGGCCCGCCGCCGCGCAACGGGTGGCTCCGCGGAGCGCGCGTTCGCGAACGTCGTCGGCATCGAGCTGGGCGCCCCGAAGGTCCGCGAGGCCGCCGAGCTGTGGCGCCGCGTCGAAAACGCCGTGGGCCAGGCCCGCCGCGACCAGGTCTGGGACCACCCGGACTTCCTTCCAGCGCCCGAGCACCTGTCCAACCCGGCGGCGTTCATCGACACCCTGCTGGACGATTCCTCCGACGACAACTTCGACGAAGAGCTCGCCCGCCTGGAAGAGGAGCTGCGCAAGAACGACGAGGATTAGCCTTCCCCGCCGAACCGTTGGTAGGCCTCAAGGTAGCCCTTCGCGCGTTCCGCGAGGGGTGCTTTGTCTGCCCACGCCCAGAACTTCGGGCCATGCCCCGGGATGAACGTGTGCGTCAGCTCGTGCACAATCACTGCGTCGAGGACGTAGCCCGGCACGTGCTGCAGCCTGTCACTGATCCGAATCGTGCCCGTTGACGGGGTACAGCTTCCCCACCGCTTCGTCTGGTTCGACACCCACCGTATCGAGCCCACCTTCGCCCGCCCTTCAAGCACCTGCTCGTTGAGCGCCTCCGCGCGGGCTTGAAGGTCGGCGTCGCTGACGTGCTGGTGGCGAGTCTTCCTCCGGATCTTCCGCAGCATCTCGGCCACCGCCTCGCGCTCCTCGCGCTCGCTGAACCTGGCTGGGATGCGGACTTCCACGACGCCGTCGATAAGCCGGGCCTGCACAGTGTGCGTGCGCCGCGGCGAGCGAATCACCCGATACTCAAACTCCGACTCTTGCATGCCGAAGATTGTATGCTGTACAACCGACACAGCCACAGGGGCATCAGGGGGAAGCATGTGTAACCAGTCGGATACTGTCATTGCGCTGGCCATGGGGGTACAGGTACTCAGCAGGGGCCCGCACGCGCTGCAATTCGGGCTCGACGCCACACGCAGCGGCATCATCGAAGTCGGCGACGCCCGCGCGGTCGCAGCCGCCCTCGATTCACTGTCGACGCCGCGGCCACTGACCGAGGTGGTTCGCCGGCTGGCGGTTTCCATGGACGCGGATGGCGTGCGAAGCCTCATCCAGGACCTCATCGCCTACCGCGTCCTCGTCGAAGTCGCCCGCCCCGCGGTACTGCTGATCGGCACCTCCACGCTGGCCAACACGCTGGCAGAAACACTACGCACCAGCGGCATCCACGTGCGCTCCCCCGATCCAACCCAGCCACTCTCCCGCTTTCTTTTCGACGCCCCCTCGCCTCTCCCGCTCATCATCGTCGACCAGGCGCACCGCACCCGGGCACTCGCCGCGTACACCCGGCACCGCACCGGCCCCGTGATTCCGGTGCTGCAGATCGACGCCCGCGTCCTCGTCGGCCCCTACGCCGTCGGTGTCGAGGGCCCATGCCTGATCTGCCGCGAACACTACCTCCTCGAGCGCGACCCGCAGTGGGCAGCAATCGCCGCCGCAGCACCCGCGGGTGTGCGCAACCCGGACCCGGTCGTGGTCCAGGCAGGCGTGGCCGCCGCAGCAACCCTGGTCCGGCGGATCTGCCAGCTGCCGGACCCGCCGGGCGTATCCGCCCCGGACCCCCGCACCGGCGACACCCTGCTTGTGGACCCCTTCAACCGCACCCCACTCAAGACGCTTCGCCTGCAGCCACACCCCGACTGCCCGCTGTGCTTCTAGGTGGTTTGTCGCGGCTAGCGGAACTCCGCCAACGTTTCCAGAACCTCGGCGCCGTAGCGCTCCACCTTCACCGGCCCCACCCCCGACACGGCGAGCAGACCCTGTTCGTCCTCCGGCATGGTCTCCGCGATGGCGAGCAGGGTGGCGTCGGAAAACACCATGTAGGCCGGCTGCTTCGCCGCGCGCGACGTCTTCAGCCGCCAGCGCTTCAGCGCCTGATAGACGTCCTCGTCGATGTCGGCGTCGCAATCCTGGTGTCGGCCCAACGCCTTATCTGCCGGGGCGAAGAGCACATTGCCGCACACCCGGCAGCGGCGCGTCTGCTTCAACCGCTGCGGGGTGTCCTCCGCCTCAAGCTCGGGCACCAGCCCGTCCAGGAAGCGCGAGCGCGACCGCGACTTCCTGCCGCCTTCCTGCCTGGCCAGCGCCCACGACAACTGCAGATGCTCCCGGGCACGAGTCACGCCGACGTAGAAGAGCCTGCGCTCCTCCTCGATGTTCTCGTCGCCCGCCTTGATCGCGTGCGAGATCGGCAGCGTGTTTTCCACCAGCCCCACGAGGAAGACCGCATCCCACTCCAGGCCCTTCGCCGCGTGCAAGCTGGCAAGCGTGACCCCGTCAATCGCCGGTGGCTGCTTCGCCTCCGCGCGCTGGCGCAACGAGCGCAGCACGTCCTCCAGGCTCGAGGCCTCCTTCGTGTGCACAATCTCCTCGATCAGGTCAACGAGTGCGCGCAGCCCCTGCCAGCGCTCCCGGGCCTGGGCACCCTCCGGCTCCGTCGGCGTCAACCCGAGCGGGGCGAACGCCGCCTTGGCTACCACCACCGGGTCATCCGGCAAGTCGTGGCGCCGGGTTGCCGCCACGAGCGTCTGTAGCGCCTCGCGGATCTCACCGCGCTGGAAGAATCCCTCCCCGCCGCGCACCTGGTAGACGATGCCCGCGTCCGCAAGTGCGGCTTCAAACGCCGCCGACTGCGCGTTAATCCGGTACAGCACCGCGATCTCCTTGGCCGGCACCCCGGAATCGATCAGGCGCTGCACCGCCGCGGCAACCTCGCGGGCCTCCGTCGGTTCGTCGTCGTAGGCGTGGAACGTCGGCTGCGGGCCGGACTCCCGCATACCGATCAGCTCAAGCCTGGTACCTGCAGCCCTGCCCGTCGCGCGCGAGATCACCGCGTTGGCCAGCTCCGTGATTTCGGGCGTCGAGCGGTAGTCGCGCTGCAGCTTCACCACCGTGCCGTGCTCGTAGGTGCGCGAAAAGTTCAGCAGGTAATCCGGGGTCGCGCCGGTAAAGGAGTAAATCGTCTGGTTCGCGTCCCCCACCACCGTCAGGTCATCGCGCTGCCCAAGCCAGCCCTCCAGCACCCGCTGCTGCAGCGGGGTCACGTCCTGGTACTCGTCCACCACGAAGGACTGGTACTGGGAGCGGAACTCCTCCGCCACCGCCGGCGCGTTCTCCAGGGCACCCGCGACGTGCAGGAGCAGGTCGTCGAAGTCGATGAGCATGCCTTCCGGGCTCGTCTTCGCCTCCTCGTACAGCCGGTAGACCTCCGCGACCTTCTTCGGATCCGTCGGCGGAGTCCGGTTCGTATCCGCGATGCGGTCCACGTAGTCCTGCGCGCCGATCACGCTCGCCTTCGCCCACTCAATCTCGCTCAGCAGATCGCGGACCATCTCCTTATCCGACTCCAGCCCGGCTGCGCGAGCCGCCCGCCCCACCAGCGGGAACTTGTTGTCCAGCAGCCGCCACGGCAGATCCCCCGCAATCTGCGGCCAGAAGTAGCGCAGCTGCCGCATCGCCGCCGAGTGGAACGTGCGCGCCTGCACGCCGCCAATGCCCATCGTGCGCAGACGGTCGCGCATCTCCCCTGCCGCACGCTGCGTAAACGTCACCGCCAGCACACGGTTCGGGCTCACCGTGCCCTGGTCAATCATGTGCGCGATGCGGTACGTAATCGTGCGCGTCTTACCCGTCCCGGCGCCGGCCAGGATGCACACCGGGCCACGAGGAGCGGTCGCTGCAATCCGCTGATCCTCATCCAGCAAGCTCAGATCTACAGCCACTTACGTTCCTCTCCGTTCCTCGTTGAACTCTCCACGAGCCCATTGGTCAATCATCCGCCGCGCAATCGTCCCCGGCACCGCCAGCGTGACAGTGCCCAGCTCGTCGCGGCGCAGCCAGCGCAGCTGCGTCAGCTCCCCATCCAAGGGGCCCACAGCATCAACATCACTTGTCGACGCCACCATCCCCAACATCAGCGCACCCGACAACGCCCACGGCTGCGACCCAACATAGCGCACCACCCCGACACGACGCCCCGTTTCCTCCCACACCTCACGCGCGAACGCATCCTCGATGGTCTCGCCAACGTCGATGTATCCCGCGATCAGCGTGAAGTAGCCCGGGCGGCGCGCGTTCTCCCCAAGCAAAATCCGCTCCCCGTCCGTCGACTGCACCACCCCGATCACCGACGGGTCAATACGCGGAAACAGCGGTTTCCCGCTGGCACCACGCGCAACGATGCCCGCCTCGCCCCAGGTGACTTCGCTGCCATCGCGCGGGTCGAAGCTCAGCTGACGCTGGTTGCGCAACAGACCGAACCCGCGCGCAACAAGATAGTCGCTTGCGTGGCTGCGGCAAGTGCCGAAGCGCTCGCCCAATGCCTCAAGCTGCGCCTCGCTCACCAGCACCGCCCACACATCGTCGCCGACGTGCACCGTGTTCTCGGCGTGGGGTTGGGCGGAGTGGGCGTCGAAAAGTGCGGGTGCACCGTCTGCTCCCAGCACAAACCTGCCGGCGGCATCGAAGGCAATGAACCGCTTCATAGGCCGCCTACTCCGTCGGGCGCGTGCGCTCAGTCAGCGGGGTCGGCTGCGTCATCTGCACGAACAGCAGGCGGTCGCCGGGCTCAACCGTCTCGGCCTCCGGGGCGTCAATGCGGTAGAGCTCACCGGAGCGCACCACACCCAGCACAATGTCGGCGAGGTGACGCGGGTTCGCCCCGACCTCGTCGTCCGCGATCGGACGCTCCGCAACCGCGAAGCCCTCGTCCGGGCTGAGCAGGTCCTCCATCATCTCCACCACAGGTGGCGTGACCGTCGCGATGCCCAACAGGCGGCCCGCCGTTTCGGAAGAGACCACCACCGAGTCCGCGCCCGACTGCATCAGCAAGTGCTGATTCTCACTCTCACGGACGCTGGCAACGATCATGGCGCTCGGCGCCAACTCACGGACAGACAGCGTGACCAACACCGCGGTATCGTCCGAGGACGGCGCCACCACAACTGAGCGCGCACGCGCCACACCAGCGACCTTCAGCACGCTCGAGCGAGTGCCGTTGCCGTGGACGGTGACCAGGCCGCGCTTCTCGGCGTTCGACAGCACCACGGCGTCATCATCAACAACAACGATGTTGCCCGGGGCGGTACCGCCCGCGAGCAGCGCATCCACCGCGGACCTGCCCTTCGTGCCGTAGCCGATAACGATGGTGTGATTGCGCACTGTTCTCCTCCATTGCTGAATCTGTAGCGTCTTGCGGGAATCCTCCGTCAACACCGACAACGTCGTACCGACCAAGAGCATCAGGAATGCCACACGGCACGGCGTGATGACCAAGATATTCATCAGGCGCGCGCTTTGCGTCACCGGCGTGATATCGCCGTAGCCGGTCGTTGAGAGCGAAACCGCCGAATAGTACAGGGCGTCGATAAAGGTCAGTGGCTCGGTGTACCCCTCTTTGTCGAAGTAGACCACCGTCGCCACGGCCAACACCAACATGGCCGCGTAGCCGAAGCGCCTTGCCATCAACGCCCATGGAGTGGTGCGTTCCGCCGACGGAATCCGAACGACATCCAGCAGGGTGTGCACCGGTATTTCCGACGGATCCGCATCCGCACGGAACCGGTCACTCCATGACAACGCAAACGGCAGTTTCACTCCGCTATCCTTCCTCGCTACTACGGCGTGAAACTGTACCGGAAGTTGCGCCGTTTGCTGCATCTTCCAACAACTTCGTCAGCTGCTGCGCATCCGGAAGCTCCGTCGCGGTGAAGTCCTTTCCATCGCGGACATAGAAGAACACGGCCTTCACTGGGCGGCCGTCGTTAGCGATTCGCTTCCACGCCTCCGTGTACACGGCAAGCTGCAGCTTCGCTGCCTCCATTGCCGCCCCCACTGGGCGCGTGCCGGTCTTCCAGTCCACCACGACCCAGCCGTCGCCGTCCGCAAAGACCGCGTCCATGCGGCCACGCACCACCGCCTTGCCGAGCGCCAGTTCAAACGGGCACTCCACATGCGTCGGCGTCTTCGACGCCCAGTGACTGTTCTCGAAGTTGGCTTTCAGCTTCTGCAGCGTCGACGGGTCTACCTCCGTTTCGCCCATACCCGGCAGCTCGTCCTCAGTGAGCAGCGGGTGCGCACCGTAGAAATCCTCGATCCACTCGTGGAATGCGGTGCCGCGCTTCGCGTACTGGTTCGGCTTGAACGGCACCGGGCGACGTGCCCGGCGCGCGAACTGTTCCACGTCCGCCTGCATGGCCACCACATCCGAGGCGGTCAGCTCACCAGGCAGCATGACGGGCACGTCCGGCGACTGCGCCGCCTTGTGTTCCTCGATGAGCGCGGTGGCGTCGCGCTCCCACAGCTCGTAGAGCTCGCCGGCCGCGGGCGCGATTTCGGTCTCGAGCGCGTCCCTGACCAGCTCACTCGGGCGAGTGGCCTGACTACTGGCGGCGTGCGCGGCTTCGTAGGACTGCACAGGCCACGTGCCGACGGCCACCTCCGGCTGCTGTACCGTTTTCTCCGCATCCTCGTCCTCGACCTGCTCCGGCAGCTCGAGGCCCTCGAACGCCGCGAAGTGCTCGTACGGCCCGTTCGTATTCTTTTTGCCGCCCAGAGAGATGTTCGACCCGGTAAGCAACAGCCTGTTTTCCGTACGTGTGATAGCCACGTAGAACAGGCGCGCCTGCTCCTCAGCGAGGTCCTCGCCGATGTGCTTGCGCCACGCATTGGCAGCGTTCTTAAACTGCGTGCGGTGCTCTACCTCTGCGAACTCCTCGTAGATGTCCGGGTCACCGAACGTCTCAGGCTGCAGGAACGGGATCTGGGCAAGGAAGGTCTCAATCTTTGAGCTGTAGGTGTCCTTATCCGCGTGCAACACAGCGACGGTATCCCACTCCAGGCCCTTCGCCTTGTGTACCGTCAGGATCTGCACGCGGTCCCCGCGCACGGTGACGTTACCCGGCGCAAGCCCGTCTTCCTGCTGCTTCGCCAACTCGAAGTAGTCCAGCAGCGCTTCCACGCTCGTGCCCGGGTACTCCTCGACGTAGTGCAGCAGCTGGTCCAAGTGCACCGTGCCTGCCGACGAGCGCCGCGCCAGCACCTCAACGCGAATACCGAAGACCTCGATGATGTCCGCGAACAGGTCACTGAGCCGCTTGCCCAGCGAATTGCGCCGCAGCTGTCGCAGCCGCGACGCCAGCAGCTGCAGGCGCTTGTAGCCGTCCTCGCTGTAGCGCTCTGGCTCGCCCAGGTCCGCCACCGCGTCCGCCAGGCCCGCCGGCTTGGCGGACTGCATCTTCAGCGCCTCCGCCTCGAGTGCAAGCTGCGTCAGCTCCTCGATGAGGCGCTCCTCCGGGTCCGCGGGCACCGGCCTGGCTGCTTCCTCCTCCGCGGCCGGACCGTCCGCGCGGGCTTGCAGGTTCTTGGCACGCGCGGCGAGCGCCTCCATATCCGCTAGCCCGAGCCCGACCGACGGCCCACCCAGCACGCGCAGTGCCGCCTCAGAATCCTCGGGGCGGACCAACATCGTGGCCACAGCCAACGTGTCCTGCACCTCCGGGGTATCCAGCAGGCCGCCGAGCCCCACGATCTCATACGGCACACCACGGGCTTCAAGCGCCTGGGCGATCGGCTGCGCATGCCTGTTCTTCCTGGTCAGCACCGCGGCCGAGAGCTTACCGCCCTGCTCAAACTGCTGCTGCAGCGCGTCGGCAACGAACTCAATTTCTTCCTCCTCCCGCTGGAAGAACTGCATCTCCACGTCGCCTGCCGCAGCGTCCTTGCGTGGCTCCAGAGGCGCGACGGCTCGATCTTCCCCGCTGCCAAGGATCGCGGTGGAGACCTGGTTCGCCATCTCAAGCACCTTGCTCGGGTTACGCCAGGAGATGGTGAGCTGCTTCTTCTGCGCCGGTACACCGCCCGCGGCAGGGAAATCCTCCACGAATGCCGCGAGGTTTTCCGACGTCGCCCCGCGCCAGCCGTAGATTGCCTGCATCGGGTCGCCCACCGCAGTCACCGTCAACGTGGGGTCCTGCCCCTCGCCGAACAGGCTGCGCAGCAACACTCGCTGCGAATGCGAGGTGTCCTGGTACTCGTCGAGCATGACCACGCGGTACTTCTGCCGCTGCGCAGCACCGACGGACGCGTGCTGCTCCGCGAGCGTGGCCGCAATGTTCATTTGCTCGTTGAACGTGACCACACCACGCTCACGCAGCGCCGCGTTAAGCTCCTCAACCAGCGGCAACATCAACTGGCGCTGGCGCTGCTTGTTGCGCCACCCCGTCATGGTCTTGCAGAACTCGGTTTTGCTCCGCGGCGACTTCGGCAGCGATTCCGTCTCTTTCAGGAAGATCTCCGCGGCCTCGTAAATATCGTTTGGGTCTGCCAGTGCATTGCCCATCGCCGTGGTGAGCTTCAGTATGTCCTCCACCACTGTGCTCATCGCGGGGGCAGGGGCACCTTCCGCGATGAGTGGTTTGTTGTAATTGCTCACGACTTCGACGGCGATCGCGTGCAGCTCAGCCTGCGTAATCAGGCGCGCATCCGGCTCCACCGGGACGAGCAGCCCGTAGTCGCGAACGAGCTCGCCCGCGTACGAGTCATACGTAGCAACAGTCGGCGCGATAACCTCCAAGCTTTCCGCCAGCGCGCCCGAAGGATCAAGCTCCCGTACGAGCTCCCGGTGACGAGCCAACGCCTGCAGCCGGTTCCGGATCCGCTGCCCCAGCTCGCGGGCCGCCTTGCGGGTAAACGTCAAGCCGAGGACTTCCTCCGGCCGCACATACCCGTTGGCGACGAGCCACACCACGCGGTCCGCCATCGTCTTCGTCTTGCCCGCACCAGCACCGGCCACGACCAGCATCGGTCCCGGCTCGGCACCAATTACGTCGGCCTGCTGGCTACTAGGGGGAAATGCGTCCCCGAGCGCCTGGAAGAGTTCCTGGGGTGTGAAATCAGCCATTGTAAATCATCGTCCCTTCGATCTGGACCGGGCACAGCGCGCGCACAGCGCAGTAATCGCAGTGCTTGCCCGCCTGCGCTTCGAGTTGCGGCCCTGTTGTCTTGCCGGGCAGCGGTGCAATGAGTTCGGTGAAGTACTCGAGTTCTTCCTCTTCTTTGCGCGGTTGCTCGCGCGTGGTTGCGGCGTTCGTTCCGTGCTTCGAGTACACGAGCGCCGCCCCACCAACGTCCAGGCCCTCTTGCCCATCGGTGGACGTCACAACGCGAAGATTGTCGCCCTCACCGATGAGTTGCCCATGGCTCAGCGCAAGCTGGTACGCCATAAGCTGCTCGCACTCCTTCGCGCTATCTACGGAGAGCATCGTCGAGCCAGTCTTCAGGTCAACGATGTGCACGCTGCCGCTTTCTTCCTTATCCAACCGGTCGGCTCGCCCGCGGATATGGACATCTTCTGCGACCTGCACGGAGATCGGCACCTCCATGCCCACAACCTCGAACTTCTTCGCGCGGTTTTCCCACCACTTGTTGGTGCGCTCCAGCATCGCCTCGAAGTCGCGGACTTGAGCCTCGGCCTGCCACGCGGGGGCGTCAACAATCGCGCGGTACGTGGCCAGCGTGTGCATCCGCGCCTGCTCTTCCGGCACGCCTCGGCCGAGGGCCTCGAAGTAGGCGTGCACGATCGATCCGATCACCATCGGCATCGAGCTATCAAAACCGAGAGTGCGCTCGAGCACCGAGCTCATCGGGCACTTCAACAGCGCCTCAATCCTCGACGGCGACAGCGAACGCTGCCCTTCAACGGGCTCATCCGTCGAAGGCTCCGTGGTGGTCCACCACTGCTCCGGATCCGCGAGCGGCACCCCGGCCTCCACCAGCCGCGCAATCTGGCGCGCGGCCTGGCGCCGGTCTGCCTCCGTACTGTGTTCCTCGTCCGCGAGTGTGCGGCGTAGCTCCCCCAGGAAATCATCGCGGGACAGTACGCGCACAACCGTGGCCTCCGCACCGCCATCCCCAGCCGCGGCGTCCTCCGCGGACAGCGTCACCAGCTGCGGGGATATGCCGGTTTCCTCGCAGAGCTCCTCAATGAACCGGGACGGCTCGATGACCTCCTCGCCGTCAGTCTGGTCGACGGCCGTGACCAGGACGCGCTCCGTCGCGCGGGTCAACGCCACGTGGAACAGGCGACGCTCCTCCTCGAGGCGCTCGCGCAAGTGCGACACCGGGGTAGCGGGATCCACGTCGTGGTCAACCAGGTCCACCAGATCCTGCTGGCCGAAAATCGAGCCGGTCTCGCCCAGGCTCGGCCACTCGAGATCCTGCACACCGGCAACAACAACACGGCTAAACTGCCTGCCCACCGCACCGTGCGCGGTCAACAGCGCCACTGCGTCCGGCGTGGCCGCTCGGCGATCGCGCACACCGGTGGGCAGTTCCTGCTCCAACATGCTGTTCACGAACAGCTCGAGCCCACCCTGGGTTTTACGCTCAGTGAAGTCTCCGGCGGCGTCGAATAACGCCATGACCGCATCCAGGTCACGGTCAGCCTGCGAGCCCGTCGTGCCGCCCCGAAGCGCAACCGCAGTGAGGTGATCTGCCAAACCCGTGGCGTTCCACAGCGCCCACAACACCTCCTCGACGCTGCCGTCAGCGTCGTAGACCTCCCTGGCGGCATCCAACACCTGGCGGATGCGGTGCAGCATCTGCAGCTCACGGTCAGTGAGTACCTCGCCGAAATCCGGCAGCTCTGCCTTGGAAACAACAAGGTCACGCAGCGTTTCCTCCGCGCGCGAGTCCGGCTTCCAACGCCGCAGGCCGCGCAACAGGCGGCGCAGCGTCACCGGGTCCGTACCACCGATGGGCCCAAGCAGCAGGTCACGCCACTGCTCAACCGTCAGCGGTGTGTACAGCGACTGCAACCCAAGCAGCAGCGAGGCAACAATGCGTTGCTCGCTGAGCACCACATCCGTCGGATTCAGGGCTACCGGCACGCCCGCGTGCAACAGCGCGCGGCGGAATGGCTCAATCATCCCTGACGAACGCACAATGACCGCCATATCCCGAAACGCGACCTCCTCCTCGAGGTGCGCGCGACGAAGTGCGTCCGCCACCGCCGCGAGCTGCGCCGTCGGCGTCTGCGCTAGCGCCACCGAGACTTCCGGCGCACGCCGCGTCTGCCCCAAGTCAATCACCGTGTGCTCAAGGTCCCCCAGCGTGGCAAAGAACTCCGGGCTCGCCCCGCGGAACTGGTAGACGGACTGCTCCAAGTCACCACCCACAACCCCGAGTGTGGCCCCCTGTAGCAGGCGCTGCACGAACTTTGCCGCTGCGGGCGAGAGATGCTGGGCGTCGTCCACAATCACGGTGTGCCACGTCCGCCCCAGCGGCACGTCGAGCGCCCTGGCAATCAGCTCGGATGCCGAGTAACGCACCGTCCCGGTCAGCGCCATGACCTGCTGGTATTCCTCCAAAAAGTCACCGGCCGCGCTCCAAATCCCCTGCCCGTAGCGGGCTCCGAGCACCTTGAGCTGCTCAGCGTCCAGCCCGCGCTCAATCGCGCGCAGCAAAAAGTCACGCAGCTGGCGCGCAAAGCCCACCATCGGCAATGCCGGGCGCAGCTCAGCAGGCCAGCTCCCCCGGCCATCCTCGGCGTGCCCCTGCAGCAATTGGCGGATGACCGCGTCCTGCTCCGCGCCAGAAATCAGGCGCAGCTGTTCCTGCTGCTCCCGCAGCACGGCAAACGCCAGGGAATGCACAGAGCGCACCATCGGGCCGTCGGCAACAAAGTCAGTATCAGCGAGCCGCTCCGAAATCTCCGCCCTGATCCGCGCGGCGGACTCCTTCGAATCCGTCAAGAACAAGACGCCCTCCGCGTCCGACTGCCGCTTCGCCGACGCCACAAACGTATCGATGAGAAAGCTGGTCACCCCCGAACCCGCCTGGCCGGTTACCTTCCATAACCCCTCGGTGGGAAGTGGCTGCGACCACGTTCTATCGTGCGCTTGGTGTTCGCGCGGGACTAAAAACGCGCGGGGTGTGGTGGACTGCTGGTCATTCATGCCCACCATTGTGGCATGTTAGCGGGACATAAGGAGCTCGGAAACCTCCGAAAACTTCGAACGCGCGTTCGCATTCTGGAACGTTCCGTCGTGCTGCGCCATCCGCATCCGGAAATCCAACGCGCGCCCCGCCAGGAACACAAGGTCCGGAATGTGGGACCAGCGCTCCACGATTCGCGGATCGACAGCCCCGGCGAGCAGAGCGTCGACAATTACGACGGCAGCCGAGTACCCCCTCGGGCGAAGCCGCGCCGAAGGCACAAGATCCGTCAACACGGGCGCGGCGTAGCCCGAAAACAGCGTGTGGGAGAGCACGTCCACGTGCGCCACGCACAGCCCCTCAGCACTGGCATCCTCGTGCCCCTTCCACGCGCCGCGATCCGCCTCTGCGATCACGTCAGAGCTATCGCGCTCGGGCAGCTCCTGCGCCACCTCGGCCTGCTGCAGCGCGCGCTCCAGCGCAAGCGCCGCCGCCACGGCCTCATCCACGCGGGCTGCCGGCGCACCGGGCGAGAACTCGTTGGCCACGAAGCCAGCCACTACGAAGCGCCCGTCCGTCGCACGCACCGGACGCGCAACGTACACCCCCTCAAGGTGGTCAGCGATGCGCTCACGCACCTTGCCCGACCACGCCGCCGTCGGCGCAGCCTGCGAAATCACAATGCGCCCAAATTTCTTCGCCTCACCCCAGGCAGCATCAGGTGTCGACGCCGCCTCCCCATCAACCTGAAACGCCGACAACACATGCTCGGGAATAGTCACAGCGCAGCTCGCCTTCCTCTCGTCGCCTGTTTATAACTACAACAACTACAGCACTTACAACACTGCCGGGCGCGGGTACGGCCACGGGTTCGACCTGCAGGTGTCCTGGTTATCCGGGTACACCTCTTCCTTATCAAAGGAGTACAGCTGCGCATTGTTCAAGCTCAGCGTCTGCTGCATCATCACCGGCGCCAGCACGCCATTTTCCGGGCACGGCTCGTGGTGCGCGAAGCCGAGCGCATGGCCAACCTCGTGATTGATCAGGTACTGGCGGTAGCGACCCAGATCCCCCTCATACGGCGCAGCGCCCCGGACCCAGCGGGCCTCGTTCAAAATGACCGTGTCCTCGCCGGTCACACGGGTGCGGCAGCTGGTCTCCATTTCAAGGTGCACGCCGCACAGCTCCCGCGTTGTCGCCGCGGACGCGAGCCGAATCTTCAGCGATGGCTCATCGGCCGCCGTGACGTGTTCAAACCGGAAGCGCGGGTCGTTGGTCCAGCCACGGGGGTCGCTCAAGGTGGCGTCGACAAGCGAGGCGACGGCCTCATTGCCCCCGTACAGTGCCGTGTCGAGCCCATGCTCCACCTCAACAACGAAGCGAACCGTGAGCTCATCCCCCTTGCCAGCCTGCATCCCAGGGTGACCAACCTCGTAAAAGGTGCCCTCGCCAGTCTCCGTGAACGGACCTCCCGGCGGCAACTGCAGTACGTCCTGCTGGCCCTCCGGCAGCACACTCACCGTGCGCGAGGCCTCGTCACTGTCAGGCTGCTCGACCGCGCTGTCACCAGCGCTTCCCGCAAACACCTCCCCGTCGGGGTTTTGCAGCATGTTCACAATCACGAACACCGTCAGCACAGCCAACACCGGAATCGCGTAGGCGCGCCACCCGTACTCGCGGGCGAAGCGCACAAGCCGACCCTCCGCTTCCGGGTCTACCGCGGTGAACTCACCGTCGTCCTCAAAGTCCCAATCCTCGAAAACGTCGGTGTCGTGATTGTTCTTCATGGTCGTAAATGTAGCGGGTTTTAACGCATGAACCCAACGGAACGAGCCTGCGCAGAGCCAAGCTCAACGTACGCAATCTTCTCGGTGCGCACCAAGTACTTCTTTCCCTTGTCATCCTCCAGCGTCACCGTCGGAGTTTGGTCCTCAATCGCCTGCTTCACCGTATTGAGCACATTCTCATGCCCCTCAGCAATCGCGATGGAGAGCTCACGTGCGGTGTCTGCAAGACCGATCTTGATATCCATATGTTCGTTTCCGTCCTTATCGTTGTTCATCTTTGTTCATCTTCACGGATGTCAATCCATTGTAACGGCCTACAGCTAAGATGAGGGCGTGTCCAAATCAGCTGCTAGAGAACAGTCACCCGATTTTCATGAGCTAGGGGTCGCCGCCGAACTCATCGATGCCCTCGAGGAGCTCGATATCCATCGCACATTTTCCATCCAGGAACTTGCGATCCCCCTCGCGCTCGACGGCCGCGACATCATCGGCCAAGCCCGCACGGGAATGGGCAAAACCTACGGCTTCGGCATCCCGTTGCTCGACCGAGTATTTGACGACGCCACCATCGCCGAACTCGACGGCACACCCCGCGCCCTCGTGGTCGCCCCCACCCGCGAGCTCGCCGTGCAGGTCGGCGACGACCTGGAGCGGGCAGCGAAGTACACCCCGGTGCGCGTCGCCACCATCTACGGCGGGCGGCCCTACCAGGAGCAGATCGACGCGCTGCACAAGGGCGTCGACGTCGTCGTGGGCACGCCCGGCCGTCTCATCGACCTCTACCACCAGGGCGAGCTGCAGCTCGGCCATGTCGCGATCCTCGTCCTCGATGAAGCCGACGAGATGCTCGACATGGGCTTTTTGCCCGACATCGAAACGCTGTGGTCCGCCCTACCTGACCAACTGCAAACGATGCTGTTCTCCGCGACCATGCCCGGCCAGATCCTGCAGCTGGCGCGCTCCAAGATGAACACGCCGATCCACATCCGCGCCGAGCAAGGCGAGGAAGCCGCCTCCACCCACGAAAGCACCAAACAGGTCGTGTTCTACGCCCACCACATGGACAAACCCGAGGTGCTCGCGCGCGTCCTGCAGGCCAACGGCCGCGGCAAAACCATCATCTTCACCCGCACGAAGCGCTCCGCCGCGCGCGTCGCCGACGACCTCGGCCAGCGCGGCTTCTCCGTCGGCGCCGTCCACGGCGACCTTGGGCAGGGTGCGCGCGAGGCCTCCCTGAACGCCTTCCGCGAAGGGGACGTCGAAATCCTCGTCGCCACCGACGTTGCAGCACGAGGCATCGACGTCGACGACGTCACCCACGTGATCAACTACCAAGTCCCCGACGACCCAATGACCTACGTCCACCGCATCGGCCGCACCGGGCGCGCAGGCCACTCCGGCACCGCCGTGACCATGGCCGACCTCGACGAAACAGCGAAATGGGAAGCAATCAACGAGGAGCTTTCCCTCGACAAACCACAGCCCCCAACGTGGTTTTCCACCTCCGAAGAGCTCTTCGAGGCCCTGGACATTCCGGACTCGGCTTTATCCACGGTGGGCAAACCGCGTAAAGTGCTCGGAGCACGCCCGCAACGCTCGGGCGAGAGAACACCCTCCACGAGACGTGGAACGAACCGCCCAGGAAGGAAACGGCGTTGAGTCAGCCCCTACGTCGCACCCGCAACGACTTGATCGCGACCGCAGTCATCACCGCGATCGCAATCATCCTCCTTGCCATCGCGTTTTTCACCGCACCGATCCGCAGCTCTCACCTGGAGCCGGCGGCGGAGGAATATGAGAACGCGGGACGCCTCGCCGTCGTCCCCTCGAAGGTCGAGGAAGCCTTCCGCCTTCCGGACACCTCCCCCGGCGTCCAACCCGTGATCGCTGCAGGCATGATCATCACCTACAACGACGACACCATCACCGCCACCACGCCGGCCGGCGACACCGCCTGGACCTACAAGCGCCCGAACGAGCTATGCCTGCTCGGCCATGCGTGGGACAAGGTCGTCGCCGCATACCGCGACAATGCTGGCTGTGGGGACGTCGTCACGATCAACGCGCTCACCGGCGAGTACGCAGGCACCCGCTCCGCCATCGCACCCGAGGTGATCACACGTGTGCAGTCCAACGACCGCGTCGGCTACGTCAGCTCCCACCGCGTCGAGCTGTGGCGCTCCGACATGGTCAAGACCGTCGAGTACGGCTACAACGAGGCCCCACAGGAGCCGGACATGCAGCCCGAGTCCTGCACCATCAACTCCGCGCTGACCCGCACCGACATTATGGCGACCACGGAGTACTGCGACGACGGCCCCAAGCTCAAGTTCCAGAACACCACTCCCGAGGACTCCCGTGAGCCCGAGATGTACGAAAGCGTCGACATCTCCGAGAACGCCTACCTCGTCGCGGTGTCCCAGGACGCGGCCGCGATCTACGACCCGGACAGCCACAAAGTCCGCACCTACGACAAGGACGGCAACGACCTCGCCGCCTCCGAAATCCCGCCACTGGACGGCCCGCAGAAGATCGACCAAATTGTCGACGTCCTCCCCGTCGCCGACCTGCCCCACCACATGACGTACCACGAAGGCGACACCCTGCTGCTCATGGAACCCTCCCGCCTGAGTGTTACCGGCGTGTTCCAGGGCGCGCTTGGCACCGGTTTCCCAGCCGGCGAGCGCCTGCTCTACGCCTCCGACACCGGCATCGCCGTCGCCAACTGGGACGACAACAAGGTGGAGAAGATCATCCCCGTCGATCGTGGCGGATACACCGGCCCCGTTTACATCGACTCCGCCGGCACCACGATCGTAGAAAAGCGCGGCGAGGAGATCGTCGTTCTCAACACGAACCTCTCCTAACGTCGCGCACCCCGATCCCCCGCGCCCGTCGCTTGGTAGCTTTGATAGCTCTGTTAGCGGCGGGCCTTTTTCAGCTCATACATCGCCTCTTGGTAGGCCGCTGACGCCGGGTGGAACACCGTAATCAACACGAGCACCGCCGAAAGCGCCGTCGCCGCACTGAGTAGGTGTGCGCCCCCGAGGAACATATAAAACGCCACACCGAGCAGGATCGCCTCGATGAGCACGATCGCGCCCGAGCCCCTTGGCCGCCCCCGCAGCGTTGAGATAGCCACAAACGCGACAAAACCGAAGACGATGGCAAGGAACACCGCTGTGCCCAACGCTACGTAGTGGCTTGCTTCCGCACTCGATTCGATGCTGCTATCGCTAATGCCTTCAATCTGGGCGTAGATCAGCATGATGATGTAGCCGAGCATCGCCAAGCACTGCAGCAACACGACGACCGCTCCGAACCGCAGCATGCCCGGAACGCCAGGGTGGTCCAATGAGTTTTCTTTGCTGTTCACACAACGGAGTCTAATGATCAGGGCCAGATTCCGACACCAGTTGCGGTGCAGACGATTGCCGATTTGACCTTAGCGAACACATATGCCAGCTAATTCTTTTCTTATATATGCAGTTCAGGGCGCTAAGAGCGCTCTATCACAGGAAACTCACACCACATATGAGCGGCAACAATGAATACAATCCATATGATTCCAATCACACTTTTGCCCAGAACCCTAGCGGAAAGCTCAAAACCGTGCCATCATTCTCGAGTAGCAAAAATTACGGGCTGGTTTCACAGCCCTTAACCCCAAGTCACCACAGGGTTAACGCCAGGTCCGGAAGTGGAGTCTCGCGCAACGCGATGCACTCGCCCAGGCAATGGAATCAAACTTAGTTTGCAACACGCCCCTCAAGGGCGACAAATGTGGTGCGCAAAAATACATAGTCACGACGCATTCTGAACTTGAAGGAGTACTTATTATGGATTGGCGCCACGAAGCCGTTTGCCGCGACGAAGACCCAGAACTCTTCTTCCCTGTCGGCAACTCCGGCCCTGCACTCGCACAGATCGCTGAAGCGAAGCTTGTTTGCAACCGCTGCCCAGTCACTTCCCACTGCATGAAGTGGGCACTGGAAACCGGCCAAGACGCCGGCGTCTGGGGTGGCCTTTCTGAGGAAGAGCGTCGCGCACTGAAGCGCCGCAACAAGGCCCGCGCGCGCAACCGCGCACGCCTGTCGGCCTAAGCTCTACGGCTTTTGCCGGTGCCTCTCGCAGAATTTCCTCGGGGGATTTCACCGCACTGCGGCAACAACGATAAACTGAATACTTCGTAACTAGGTTTGCACCTAATTCATCGCATTTTAAAGGAGGCACCATGAGCAAGCGTGGCCGTAAGCGTAAGGACCGTCGCAAGAAGAGCGCGAACCGCGGTAAGCGCCCAAACGCATAAGAACGCGAACACTCCCCATCGGCAAGGACCATGAGTCCACGCCGATGGGGAGTTTTTTCGTGCCCTGGTCCGCTGGCATTGCGGGGTGTTTTGGTTGCCTGTGTGGTGGCTGGGCACCACATTCCTACCGCATGCAGACGCGACCAGCAAGCTCTCGCAACGACGGGCCGCAAAACCCGGAATTAGGTGCGCCACCTGCTGATGCCCCGCGCGCCACTAGAAAATAGTTCCCACGCCCGGGAACCATTTTGCATCTGGGGCCGGTTCCGGTCGACCAGCACCGGCGTTTCTCCAAGTCGCGACGACTGTCTACGAAGATTGTTCCCGGTTTCACTGATCTTCGGGGAACTATCCTGAACCCCGCACAACAACAAAGAAGGGGCCTGTGCCACCAGGAACACTCCCGGTATCACAAGCCCCACGGCCCACTACCCTTTGTTTAGAAGTGCAGACCACCAGACATCGCAGCAGCAACACCACCACCAATTAACAGCAGCAGCACCA
>NZ_KV789243.1:0-36093 GCF_001807505.1 Corynebacterium sp. HMSC08D02
TCAAAACACCACTGCCACCAAACAGGGGGGACACATGTCAACGCATGAAGAACCGTACGAAAAAACCCTGGCCTCCGAACCGGAGACCAGGGTAAACCTGTGGAGCATAGGAGAATCGAACTCCTGACATCCTGCTTGCAAAGCAGGTGCTCTACCAACTGAGCTAATGCCCCTTTTGTTCCTGTGGGCCTAGCAAGAATCGAACTTGCGACCTCATCGTTATCAGCGATGCGCTCTAACCGACTGAGCTATAGGCCCTGGGAACGAGAAGTAAGATTACCTACCACTATAACCTTTGACAAATCGCCAGTACAAGCGGTGTTTTTATAGTTGTTATAGCGGTAGGTATCGCACGGCTATCGCGCCCTGTTGGACATCACCAGGGTGACGCCGCCGACCAGGTCCGCGATGGCGTTGTAGAGCAACGCCGTCAGCGGGGCCATCACCGCGATGAACACCACGCCGATGAGCCCGAAGAGGCCGGCCGCGGACATGACCAGGGTGGCGTCGATAACTTGGTCGCCGCCGACGCCACTGACCAGCGAGTTCAAGGAGTCAATGACCCCTGTCTGCGCGAGGCCGTAGTAGACGATGGCCGCGCCCAGCATCCACGCGACGAAGCCGACGAGGGCGAGGATTGTCGCCACCTTAAACACGGAGGCGACACCCACGCGCCGCACCACTATCTTGCGGGCGGCCATGGTTTACTCCCCATCCTTCGGCGAGGAAGAGATGGACGAAGAGGTCTGCTCCTTGGCTTCCTCAATCGTCTTCTCGCCCTTGGCAACCGCGGTCGCCTCCTCTTCGCCCTGCTCCTCGACGTTCTTGTCGATGGCCAGCAGCTCAACGTCATCCGCGAGGTCGACGAGGCGGACGCCCATCGTGGCGCGGGAGGACGGACGGATCTGGTTGACCTCGGTGCGGATCACGCCGCCGGCGGAGGTGATGGCGAAGATCTGGTCTTCCTCATCGACCGCCAGGGCGCCGATCAGCTTGCCGCGCTTCGGGGTGTACTTGAAGGTCATCACGCCCATGCCGCCACGGCCCTGGGTGTTGTACTCCTCGATCGTGGTGCGCTTGCCGTAGCCGCCAGCGGTGGCGACGAGCAGGAACTCGCCGTCCTGGACCACGGTCATCGCGAGCAGCTTGTCGTCGCCGCGGAAGCGCATGCCCTTCACTCCGGCGGTCGCGCGGCCCATTGGGCGCAGCTGGTCGTCGTCGGCGGTGAAGCGGATGGCCTGGCCCTGCTCAGAGACGAGCAGCAGGTCGTCTTCCTCGCCTGCCAGTGCGGCGCCGATCAGGGCGTCGCCCTCGTTGAGGTTGATCGCGATGAGGCCCGCCGAGCGCGCCGACTCGTAGTCGGTCAGGCGGGACTTCTTCACGCGGCCGTCGCGGGTGGCCAGGACCAGGTACGGGGCGTCCTCGTAGGACTGGATCTGGATGACCTGCGCGATGCGCTCCTCCGGCTGGAACTCCAGCAGGTTCGCCACGTGCTGGCCGCGAGCGGTGCGGCCCGCCTCCGGCAGCTCGTAGGCCTTGAGGCGGTACACGCGGCCGAAGTTGGTGAAGAACAGGATCCAGTCGTGGGTGGAGCAGATGAAGAAGTGCTTCACCACGTCGTCCTGCTTCAGTTCCGCGCCGCGGACACCCTTGCCGCCGCGCTTCTGCGACTTGTACGCATCCACCTTCGTGCGCTTCGCGTAGCCGGTAGAGGTGATGGTGACCACGACGTTCTCGCGCGCGATGAGGTCCTCCTCGGTCACATCGCCGGTTGCGGCCACGATCTGGGTGCGGCGCTCGTCGCCATACTTTTCGACGATCTCACGCAGCTCGTTGCCAACGATCTCTCGCTGGCGCTCCGGACGGGCCAAGATGTCCTTGTAGTCGGCAATCTTGCGCTCGATCTCGGCCAAATCGTCGACGATCTTCTGGCGCTCCAGCGCTGCCAGGCGGCGCAGCTGCATTGCCAGGATTTCGTTGGCCTGGATCTCGTCGACGTCGAGAAGCTTGATCAGGCCCTGGCGGGCGTCGTCAACCGTTGGCGAGCGACGGATCAGGGCGATGACCTCGTCCAACGCATCGAGCGCCTTGACCAAGCCGCGCAGGATGTGGGCGCGCTTCTCGGCCTCATCCAGGCGGAACTTGGTGCGGCGAACGATGACGTCGATCTGGTGCTTGACGTAGTAGCGCAGCATCTGGTCGAGGCGCAGCGTGCGCGGCACGCCGTCGACGATGGAGAGCATGTTCGCGGAGAAGTTCGTCTCCAGCTGCGAGTGCTTGTACAGGTTATTGAGCACCACTCGAGGAACTGCGTCGCGCTTCAGCGTGACCACGATGCGCATGCCCACGCGGTCAGAGGACTCGTCCTCGATCTTGGAGATGCCCACCATCTTGCCCGCGGTGACCTGCTCCGCAATGTTGTGGATGAAGTTATCCGGGTTGACCTGGTACGGCAGCTCCGTAATCGTGATGACCTGGCGGTTGCCGATCTCCTCGATCTCGGTCACACCACGCATGCGGATGGAACCGCGGCCCGTGGTGTAGGCATCCTTGATGCCCTGATCGCCGACGATGAGGCCGGCCGTCGGAAAGTCCGGGCCCTTCACTCGCTCCATCACCGCGTCGAGCGCCGCCTGCTCATCCGCGTCGTAGTTGTCGAGCATCCAGTAGATAGCCTCCGCCAACTCGTTCAAGTTGTGTGGCGGAATGTTGGTGGCCATGCCGACGGCGATACCGTTCGAGCCGTTCATCAGCAGGTTCGGCACACGCGACGGCAGCACGTCCGGCTCGCGGGTCTTGCCGTCGTAGTTCGGGGAGAACTCCACGGCGTCCTCGCGGATGTCGCGGACCATCTCCATCGCCAGCGGCGTCATCTTGCACTCGGTGTAACGCATGGCCGCTGGGCCGTCGTTACCCGGGGAACCGAAGTTACCCTGGCCGTCCACCAGCGGGTAGCGCATCGCCCAAGGCTGAGCCATGCGCACCAGCGTGTCGTAAATGGCGCTGTCGCCGTGCGGGTGGAAGTTACCCATCGTGTCAGCGACAGGCTTGGCACTCTTCACGTACGAACGCTCGGGGCGGTAGCCGTGGTCGTACATCGCATAAATGATGCGGCGGTGCACCGGCTTCATGCCATCGCGAACATCCGGGAGCGCACGGCCGACGATCACGCTCATCGCGTAATCGATGTAGCTGGTCTGCATCTCCTCATTGATGTCAATGGGCTGGATGGCGTCGGAACCGCCGCCACCTAGAGTGTCATCACTCATTGCTCACCTTTCGTCAAACATTGGTTCCTACCGATTCTAGCGCCTTGTACACCGAATCACCCCTGCGCCGTGGTATCACTCTGATACCATCACGGCATGGCTATGACGCTACGACTCAGCACAGACGAAGACACAGCCCTCATCATGCTCGCCTCCGCATGGGGCTGCTCCAAGCAAGAGGCCGCCCGCCGCGCCATCGTCACCGCCGCCTCCCGCCTTCTTGACGACGCCACCATTACCAACCTCGCCCGCACCACCCTGCAGGAATACGCCCACACCGAACGCCGCATCCGGCAGGCCCGCGATGCGTAGCTTAAGCAGTGAGCAGCTGCTGGCCATCGCCGACGAATGCGCGCATATATATAAGGTGCGAATACGTTCCTTCGCCGCACTATGCGCCTGCGCCGCCGTCCCCGGCGCCCACCTCCACGGCGTGCCCGTCTACGACACCGCACACGCCGCCGCCCGCGGCCTCGCCGACACGATCCGGGCCCTGTGCCCCCTGACCGGAGCCAACGACGCCTTCGCTGACGTCGCCGGCACCACCTATTTGCGGTGGGTCGAGGAAGCGTAATCGCGTACTTTCTCCTACACTGGCAACTATTTACACGGACCATTAGAGAACACTTGGTGGAGGAACAATGAACGCTACAAAGTACACCGCTGTACTGGCAACCACCGCAGCGCTGATCGGCGCCGGCCTGGCCGCGCCGCAGCTGCGCGCGGAAGAGACCGCTGCTGCGTCTGATTCGGCGTCTGCGGCGTCTCAGTCTCAGGAGGCGCGCGAATGGCGCGACGCCGAAATCACCGCAGGCGACACCATCACCGTCGAACCGAGCGTCCCCCTCCCCGAGGGCGCCAAGGCAGTCGGCCCGACCAGCATCGACGGCTGGAAGCTGACCACCGACGAGAAAACCGGCGCTGTGACCATCGAGGCCGCACCGAAACTGCGCCCTGGTCAGGGACTGCGCTACCGCGTCTTAGTGCTCTTCGCCGACAAAACCACGGCCACCTACGACGCCGAAGTGACCGTCGTTCCCGGCGGAAACAACAACGCCAACACCTCCACTATCGAGTACAAGGACTCGCTCGTCCAGCCAAAGGAGAGCGTCACCGTCACGCCTACCGGCAAGTTCCCGCAGGGTACGAAGTTCTACCTCAACAGCGACAAAATTGAGAAGTGGGACGTCAGCGTCGAGGAGGCCACCGGCGCCGTCACCGTCAAGGCCGGCGATATTGGATATGGTTCCTGGATCTCCATCCCAGTTCGCGCCGAGTTTCCCGACGGCTCCTCCGACGTCAAGCACGCCAAAGTATCCGTCGCCGACAAGCACGGCAACACCACCCCGTCATCCGACCGCCTCGCCGCGAAGCACACCCCGTCCTACCCAACGGAGCAGATCGCGGGCAACGAAACAGCCACCGTCAAGCAGACGGCTGAGCTGCCGGAAGGCACCACGTTCAAGATCGTCGGCGAGTCCAAGCTATGGGACCTGTCTATCGACGCCACCAACGGCACCATCACCGCGAAGCCAAAGGAGCCGCTCGCTGCCGGTGCAGTCGTGAATGTGCCTGTCATCGTCACCTACTCCGACGACTCCCAAGACTTCGTACAAGCCAAGGTCGAGGTGACCAAGGACCCCGTCTGGCAGTCCAGCAAGGCCAACGTCGATTATCCAGTGACCAATACGCCCGCTGATGAGACCGCCACCATCACTCCTGCACTCAAAGATGTGCCGGACGGCACCAAGTTCGCCATGAACGCAACGCCACCAACGGGATGGGAGATCAGCATTGAGCCATCGACCGGTGTGGTGACCGTCAAAACCCCAGAGGGCACCCGCGCAGGCACCCAGATCAACGTGCCTATCCGCGTCGAGTTCCCCGACGGTTCCCGCACCGTCACCAGCGCCGTCGTCCTCTTCGAGGCGCCAACCAATCCCGAGTCCGAAAAGTTCAAGGTGACCTACAAGGACGTGACCATCAAGGCCGGCGAGAACCACGTGTTCAAACCAGCTGAATCCCTGCCGACCGGTGCCATCGTCAACGGCCCGAAGAACCAGAGCGTCAACGGTGTGAAGGTCAATACCGACAAGGACGGCGCTGTCTCCGTTGAAGTACCAAGCCACGCCCGTGACTTCGACTTCACGGTTCCCCTCGAGATCTACTTCCGCGACGGCTCCAAGCAGGAGACGAAATTCCACGTCACCGTGAAGGCAAAGGAGACGACTACTCCGACGACCTCCACCAAGGAGTCCACGCCGACTTCGGAGGAGTCCGCCCCGCGGACAACCGACCCGTCAACGACTACGCCGACGACTTCGGACAAGACGACCGAGCCGACCACGTCCGCGCCGCGGACAACCGAGAAGTCCACCACCCCGGAGACGACCACCCCGGCCACGTCGACTACCAAGGCAACGCCAACAACCAAGGCAACGACGACCACGAAGGAGTCCGCGCCGCGGACAAGCGAAGAGGCGTCGACAAGTGAGACGACTCCAACGACCTCGACGAAGCCTTCGAGGCCACAGAATGAGACGACCAAGATTGAGTACGCGCGCACGCCGGTGCATGCGGGCGAGTCCGTGACGCTGAAGCCGAAGGGCGAATTCCCGGCGGGCACGAAGTTCAACGGGCCGAGCGGGTCGCAGCAAGGATGGTCCGCCACCACGAACAGTCAGACTGGTGAGATTCGAATTACTGCACCAGCGGACGCGACGGTTGGTACCACTGTGAGCTTCCCTGTCACCGTGGTCTTCCCAGACAAGTCAAGGCAGATTCACGAAGTCACCGTCTACGTAGAGCGCACCACCACGGCGCCGTCCACCAGCGAGCAGCCGACCAGCGAGCAGCCGACGAGCACCACGACGCCAGCAAAGCCGAAGGAGTCCCAGGCGGACAAGACCGACGTCGACTTTGAAAACCAGAAGGTGAACGCTGGCGGCACGATCGTGCAGCGCCCGAGCGGCAACGCTCCTGCAGGCACCAAGTTCACGGGCCCGAACGGTACGTACGACGGTTGGAAGTTCGCCACTGACCCGAGCACGGGTGAGGTCACGATTACGCCTCCGGCGGACGCGAAGCCTGGCGCTTCCATCGACTACACCGTCACCGCGACGTTCCCCGACTGGTCGACGAAGGACTACAAGCTGAAGGCCACGGTTGAGGGCGGAGTGGACGACGATAAGGGTGGTGACACGGGCTCGAGCTCAGGCTCCAGCAGCTCCTCCTCGAACGAGGAGGGCTCGAGCACGGGTGCGACCATCGGCATCGTGGTTGGCGTGCTCGCGCTGCTCGGTCTGCTGGCCGGCACGGCGAACTATGTGCTGCAGTACGTCGACATCAACGCGCTGCTTCGCTAACACCGTTCGCGCGGGGACGATATTCTAAGCACTATGAAGAAAATGAGTGCTCTCGTCCTCGCCGGCGGGCTTGCGGCGTCGCTGATCGTCGCGCCGCAAGCCACCACCGCTCCATCGGGGTCCTCCGGATCCTCCAAACCGACGCCGGTGATCACGCCGACCGTCACCCCACCGAAGCAGCCACCGCTCGGCAGCGTGTACACGGGCTCGGCGCCGGTCTCGCTGACCATCGCGGCGCTGCTCACCCTGCTGGTCGGCCAAGTAATTGTCGACGCCGTCCCCCCACTGCGCGCAGCCGTCGACGACCTCGCGCGCCAAGCCGGGCTCTCGGGCGTGATGGGATCCTCGCAGGGTAACCGCATTTTCGATTTCTCCAAGATCGACCTCAACGAGCTGCAGAAGATGCTGCCCAAGGTCTAAACCCCACCCCAAGTATGTAACCGCTGTGACTCATGATAAGTTTGTTCCTGTTGTGGTTACAGTGTCCTGTGTGACTGCTGTGGCGGAAGAGCCGCAACGCTCAACGTAACAATGCGACCTGCCGGGGGGCAGGTCGCATTTGTCATACAATCAACGGCATGGAAACACCACAAGGACTCAACGCACTGCTGCACAATGGGCGCCGCCCAGGAATCGTCGACGCGCTCGCCGGAGTGGTCGACCAGACCGTCGCAGACCAAAGCGGACTCACCGGCATGGCGCTGCGCTCCGCAATCGCGGGCGTAAAGAAAGTCGACGCCCGGATCCTGCACAAAGGCATCAACACCGTACTCCCCCAGCTGCTCGAGCAGCTCAACCCCCGCTGGGAAGACTACAAAAACAGCGACCACGCCGCCTTTGGCGAATACCTCGCACAACACGAAGACGACGTGGTCACAGAACTCGTCTCACTCGGCGACAACCTCCGCGACTCCATGCCAGCCGGCGTACAGAAGATCTACGCCACCTTCCGCAGCAAGGCCGCCAAAATTGTGGGGCCTGCGTTGCCGCGGATCGGAGAGGTCGTCGAAAAGCAGATGGAAGGCTAGACGTCCAGGAAGCGGACGTCCTTCGCCTTGCGGGTGATGAAGGAGCGGCGAGCCGCCACATCATCGCCCATCAGGATGCTGAACAGCTCATCAGCGCGCTGGGCATCCTCCACATCAACGCGACGCAGAATACGGTGATCCCGGTCAAGCGTGGTCTCCCACAGCTCGCTCGGGTTCATCTCACCCAGACCCTTGTAGCGCTGGATGCCGTCATCCGTGTTGATCTTACGGCCGGCCTCCAGGCCCTCCGCGAGCAACTGGTCACGCTCCGCGTCGGAGAAGGCGTAACCAGGCTCGCCCTTCGCCCACTTCAGCTTGTAGAGCGGCGGGTTCGCCAGATAGACGTGGCCCTCCTCGATGAGCTCCGGCATGAAACGGAACAGCAGGGTGAGCAGCAGCGTCGCGATGTGCTGGCCGTCGACGTCAGCATCCGCCATCAGCACAATCTTGTGGTAGCGCAGCTTCGAAATGTCGAACTCTTCGTGAATACCCGTACCCAGCGCGGTGATGATCGCCTGGACCTCCGCGTTCTTCAACACGCGGTCCATGCGGGCCTTCTCCACGTTCAGGATCTTGCCGCGCAGCGGGAGAATCGCCTGGTACATCGAGTCGCGGCCCTGCTTCGCCGAACCACCTGCTGAGTCGCCCTCAACAATGAACAGCTCGGACAGCTTCGGGTCCTTCGAACGGCAGTCCGCCAACTTACCCGGCAGGCCACCCAAGTCCGTCGCCGACTTACGACGCACCAAGTCACGCGCCTTGCGCGCCGCCTGACGCGCCTGCGACGACGACACAGCCTTCGAAATAATGGCCTTCGCCTCCGCCGGGTTGGCATCAAACCAATCCGACAGATTCTCGTTCACGGCGCGCTGCACGAAGCCCTTCACCTCGGTATTGCCGAGCTTCGTCTTCGTCTGGCCCTCAAACTGCGGGTCCGCCACGCGGACAGACACCACGGCCGCGAGACCCTCACGGCAGTCATCACCAGTGAGGTTCGGCTCCTTGTCCTTCAGCAGCTTATGGTCACGCGCGTAGCGGTTCATCAGCGTGGTCAACGCCGCACGGAAACCCTCCTCGTGCGTACCGCCCTCATGCGTATTAATGGTGTTCGCGAACGTGTGCACAGACTCCTTAAACGAGCTGTTCCACTGCATCGCCACCTCAGCCTCAAGGCCGTCACCCTTCTGGTCAAAGCCCACGATCGTCGGGTGGATCGCCGTCTTCGACTTATTCAGGTAGTTGACGTAATCAATCAGGCCATCCGGGTAGTGGTACGTGACCTTCTTCTCGCGCTTCTTCGGGGCAGCAGATGTGTCACCCTCGGTGGCGTCGTCAAACGAGTCCGAGCCAACCGCAGCGGCCGTCTCACCCTCCTCCGCGATCGCCTCGAGCTCAAGCTCCTCCTCGGAGACGCGCTCATCCTTCAGCGTGATGGTCAGGCCCTTGTTCAGGAACGCCATCTCCTGCAGACGACGCGCGATCGTGTCCCACTTAAACTCCGTGGTCTCAAAAATCTCCGGGTCCGGCCAGAAACGAATCGCCGTACCCGTGCCGCGGGCATTGCCGCCCTCCTCCAGAGGCTCCGGCTGCGCGTCCACAAACCGCTGGTACCAGTGCTTGCCATCGCGCTTAATGTCCGCCTCCACGCGCGTGGACAGCGCGTTCACCACGGAAATACCCACACCGTGCAAGCCACCCGACACCGCGTACGACTCCGAGTCGAACTTACCGCCCGCGTGCAGCTGCGTCATCACGACCTGCACCGTCGGCGCACCAGACGGGTGCATCTCCACCGGAATACCACGACCATTATCGACGACCTCTACGCCGCCATCCGCGAGCAGAGTCACATCGACGCGATCGGCATAGCCCGCCATCGCCTCATCGACCGAGTTATCCACGACCTCCCACACCAAGTGGTGCAGGCCACGCTCGCCGGTCGACCCAATGTACATACCTGGGCGCTTCCGGACGGCCTCAAGGCCCTCGAGGATAGTAATCGACGACGCGTCATAATGAGGTTGTTGATCAGCCACTGGAAAAGACGCTCCTCCTGAAAAATGTCATTAACCCGTCCCATCTTACACGTAAAACAGGACACCAAACCCCACGACTACCCGTACGTGTCCCTCGGACCCCGCCCCTTCACGTGCAGCGGACCATAGCGCCAACTCTTCACCCGCGGCCCATAAATGTGCAGCTTCCGGATCACATCCGGACCCACCTTCTCCGCGATCGCGCGCAGCACCGTCGACTGCATGTACTTCAGCTGCGTCGCCCACGCCGTCGTCGTGCAGGTGATGAAGACCTCGCCATCCTTAATCATCTCCACCTTCGTATGCTCCGCGATCGTGGCGCCGACCAGGCCCTCCCAGTTGCCCATCACCCAGCCGTACGCCATGTTCTCCGTCCAATCGCGCTTCCGGATCTCCTTACCCAGCAGCGACGAAAACGACTTCACCTTGTAACTCCGCGGCAACGCCCGGCCATCCTTGCCCGTCGGGCGGCCCCGCTCCAGCCACGGCCTGCGCTCCTCCTGCTCAAAGTGCAAGCCCGGCACCGTAATATCCTTCACCGGACGGCCCTTGCCCTGGCTGCGGCGCGGCACCACGCTCGCGCCCTGCTTCGACAAATCCGGCAACCGCCCGCCACGCCGCTTCGCCGTGCGCCGCAGCTGATCAAAGGTGGTGCCCACCAAGTCACGCTCGCTCAATATGGGACACCCCCTCCTCCATCCGCACGTGATACCGCGCCGTCACCGCCCCATCAAGGTTGCCCGGCAAGTCATCCCCGACCGCCGCCGTAATCAGCACCTGCTCCGCCGATTCCGCCACGTGCACCAACCGCTCACGGCGCTTCGCGTCCAACTCCGCAAACACATCATCCAGAATCAGCACCGGATCCGTGCCCTCACCAGCCAACAAGCGGTACTCCGCCAAGTGCATACTCAGCGCAAAGGACCACGTCTCCCCATGCGACGCGTACCCCTTCGCCGGCTGCTGACCCAGCATCAACACCAAATCATCCCGGTGCGGCCCCACCAGCGTTGAGCCACGCTCAATTTCCTCTTTTCGACGCCTCCCCAACTCCGACAACATCGCCGCCTCCAACACCTGCGGATCCCGCGACGCCTCCCCCGTCAACTCCAACACCGCCCGATCCAGCGTCGACGCGTACTCCACCGACGCCGCACGCGACTCCGGCGCCACCGACGCATAAGACTCCGTGATGGGGTCGGAGAGGGCGTCGACAAGCAAAAGCCTGCCCGCCAGCACCTGCGCACCATAGCGCGCCAACTGCGCATCCCACGCATCCAACGTGCTCAACGCACCCGCGCCCGCCGCATCCCCATAACCGCGGCGCAGCGCCATATTCTGCGAACGCAACAACGCGTTACGCTGGCGCAACACCTTGTCATAATCCGCCTTCGCCCCACCATGACGCGGCGTACGCACCGCCGCCAACGCATCCAAAAACCGGCGACGATCCCCCGGCTCCCCATTCACCAACCGCAAATCCTCCGGCGAAAACATCACCGTCCGCAACACACCCAGCAACTCACGCGCCGACTTCAACCGCGTCCTATTAATCTGCGCCTGATTCGCCCCACTCGCCTTAATCAACACATGAGTAGTCAGCGCGCGCCCCTCATTCACCGTCGTCGCCGACACGCGCGCATCACTCGCCCCCGAATGAATCAGCGGAGCGTCCGTGGCCACCCGGTGACTCCCGAGCATCGACGTATACCGCACCGCCTCCACAATGTTCGTCTTCCCGTGCCCATTGCGACCCGAAAACACCGTGACGCCCGGCTCCAAATCCACATGCAACTCCCGCCACGAACGGAAATCACGCAGGTCAAGCTCCGAAACGTACATCGCGGTAAACTAGCCCGGCAGGCGAACCGGCATCAACAAATACGTGAAATTCGTCTCCGGCGTCGGGAACAACCCATCATCGCCCTTCTCCGGCAACGACTCCGGCTCCGGAATCATAATCGCCGGACGCGACGACTCCGTAAACCCAAACACCGCACGATCCGTCCCAATCACCGACAAACCATCACGCAAATAACCAGCATTAAACGCAATCAGCAGCTCATCCTCCCCCACAAACTGCGCAGGAATCGACTCCGACGCCTCACCCGAATCAGCCCCCGACGCAAACAACGTCACCTGACCCTCCGAAAAATGCAACCTCAACTGCGCATTCCGATCCGCCACCAACGACACACGGCGAATCGCCTCCAACAACGGAGCCACCTCCACCGACGCCATCGACGTATGCGCCTTCGGCAACAACGGCTGCACATTCGGGAAATCCGCATCCAACATGCGCGTCGTCGTCTCACGATTGCCCGCATGCAAACCAAACAAGCCGTCCGCGCCCACATTATCGACGCCACCAACGGCAATCTGCACCGGCTCCTCCAACTGCGTATCCAACGTCCGCGCGTTATCCAACAACGTCTTCGCCGGCACCAACAGCTTCGCCCGCACCCCCTCACCAGCAGGCGACCACTCCAACGAACGCAACGCCAACCGGAAACGGTCCGTCGCCGTCAAATGCAACGTCGAACCCTCCACCTCAATGTGGATACCGGTCAGCATCGGCAACGTGTCATCCTTACCCGCCGCGGCAGCCACCTGCATCACCGCACCACTCAGGTCCTCCGAACCGATCGTGCCCGTCACCTCAGGCAACTGCGGCAACTGCGGATAATCGTCCAACGGCATCAGAGGCAACTCGAAGTGGGCGGAGCCGCCGTCGAGAAGCAACTTTGTGTCACTCGTAGAAACCTCAACCGGCTGATTCGGCATATTCGCAACAATGTCAGACAACAACTTGCCCGCCACCGCCACGCGACCAGGCGTATCCACCTCAGCCGCAATCCGCACCCGCGACGACACCTCATAATCGAAGCCCGCGAACTCCAAACCCTCATCCGACGCCGTAATCAACACCGCGCGAAGAATCGGCTGCGTGTTCTTCGTAGGCAACATCCGAGCAACCCACGCCACCGCGTCCGACAGGTCCTCCTTGTGCACGCGGAAGGAAACGTTGGAATTCAAGTTGTCTTGGATGTCCGCCATAGTGACACGGGCTCCTTGCAGTACGTAGAGATTCTTGTAATTACGTACTCACTCTAGGCGGGGACGCGCTTTTTGTCATTCGAGTTTTCACACGCCTGGCTCATGGCTTTTTGGGGCGTCGGTCGTTTGTGCGCCGTTCTGCACAGGTCCCCTTTCTACTCTAGGAATTACAAGTAAAAACCTTGGGAACAACAATAAATCCTGTGCAATCTGTGGAATTACACGAATTCGCCGTGGTCGGAACGCGAAAACAGGGTGTGCAATTGCCTGTGGAAGAAATGTGGATAACTCCGGGCGCTTGTGGATAGATTTTCTGTCACTTGATCTGTGCACAACTCAGGAAGGGTTTTCCACTGGGGATTCACACGTTATCCACAAGGCCTGTGGTGTGTGATGTGGGTCTCTTTGTGGTGCGGGTCACTTAGGTGTTTCGCCCCTGAATGTGAATTACAGCGGTGTAATTACACAGGTGTGGATAAGTTTGTGGAATGTTTGTTGGGTGGGGGCGAGTGCATTTGGTGTCATCCAAGCGGACCGAGTGACAAAAGACGCAACGTCTTATGGAATAGTCATTCGAAACGCCAGGTACGAAAAGGACTAGATTAAAAGAGGTGCGTCTTTTGTCACTGCCACCCTTCGACGGGACACCAAATTCCTGTTTTTCGGGGGGCGCCTTCAGCGTTTCCCCAGGTCGGGCGCTGGCAGCAAAGGAATGTGGTGTCGCGTGGGTTGCGTGAGTGACAAAGGACGCAACCGACTTTTCGCGACCTGGGCTTTTGTCGAAGTCGGCCGGCAGGATTGCATCCTTTGTCACTCGCTGCCCAATCTCTGCACCAAATTCCTTGTTTTCTGCACGTGGGTTTGGAAAACCCCAGGTCAGAAGATGGTTATGAGGGAATTTGGTGTCTTTGACTCTCGGTGAGGCACCAAATTCCAGGATTTTGGGAAAGTCGCTGAGTAAAACCCCAGGTCAGCATAACTCCGGGAGGGAATTTGGTGCGGGCGACGCCGAGAGCGACGAAAGTTAGCGCAGGGTGCGGGCGCGGGCCTTGATGATTTGGGTCAGTTCCTGGATTTCGTCGTAGGTGCCGCGGTTCTCCGTCATCTCCTTGCGGATCTTGCGGTCCGCGTACATCACGGTGGTGTGGTCCTTGCCGCCGAACTCGTCGCCGATTTTGGGGAGGGAGAGTTCGGTCAGTTCGCGGCACAGGTACATCGCGATCTGGCGGGCGTGCGCCACCTGGCGGGTTTTACCTGCGCCGATGAGCTGGTCCATCGTGACGTTGAAGTACTCGGCGGCGTACTCCTTGATGGTGGAGGCGTTGATGTTGATGTCGCCTTCGTCGGGGAGGATGTCGCGAAGTGCGACTTGGGCGACGTCGAGGGTGATGGGCTCGTCGATAAGGGAAGAGTAGGCAGAGACCCTGATGAGGGCGCCCTCGAGCTCGCGGATCGACGACTCGAATTGTGAGGCGATGAGCTCGAGCACCTGGTGGTCGACCTGCGTGCCGTCGGCGGCCGCCTTCTTCATCAAGATGGCGATGCGGGTTTCCAGGTCTGGTGGCTGGACGTCGGTGATGAGGCCGCCTTCGAAGCGGGTGCGGAGGCGGTCCTCGAGGGTGGTGAGCTGCTTCGGTGGGCGGTCAGACGACAGGATGATCTGCTTATTTGCCTGGTGCAGCGCGTTGAAGGTGTGGAAGAACTCCTCCTGGGTACCTTCCTTGCCCTCGAGGAACTGGATGTCGTCGACCATCAGGATGTCGAGGTTGCGGTAGCGGCGCTTGAAGCTTTCTTGGCGGTCGTCGCGTACGGAGTTGATGTAGTCGTTCGTGAACTCCTCGGAGGAGACGTACTTGATGCGGAGGTTCGGCTGCAGGACCTGCGCGTAGTTGCCGGCGGCGTGCAGCAAGTGCGTCTTGCCGAGGCCAGAGCCACCCCAGATGAACAGGGGGTTGTAGGCGCGGGCAGGGTTCTCGGCGACGGCGACGGCGGCGCCGTTGGCGAAGCGGTTCGAGGAGCCGATGACGAAGTTCTCAAAGGTGTACTTCGGGTTGAGGCTGGTCTCGCGCTCGGGGTCGTGGGCAGGCTTTTCGCGGGGGATTCGCTTAGGGACGGTCGGGTGCGCCGGCGCCTGGTGTTGTTGCTGTTGGCGGGCGTGCATCTCAGCGAGTTCGTCGAGGCCCATTGGGATTTGCTCGCCGGGGGTCATGTGGGCCGGGTCGACGGCCTCGGGGGCAGGCGGAGCTGCCGGAGCTGAAGGCGCTGCCGGAGCTGAAGGCGCCTGGATCGAGACGGCGAGTGTGCAGTGTTTGCCCAGGTGGGAGGCCAGTAGCGCCGTGATGTGCGGCGCGAGGGACTGCTCCACGACCGTTTTTGCGGCGGCGTGGGGGGCGGAGAGGATGGCGTAGCCGTCGACAAGCATGACTGGGCGGACGAGCTGGAGGTAGGCGCGCTCTTGTGGGGTGAGCGTCGGGACCTGTGAGCTGGGCTGCGCGGACAGCGCCAGCAGGTCAGCGACGATGGTGCGCCATAGCGTTTCGATGTCTTGCTCTGCCAACGTCCCGCTTTCCTCCTAATCCGACATGTCATTTAGTGACGTTCGTCACAACTGTGGAATTTCACGTACATTCCACCGCTGTTTCACAGATTTTGTAATTCCAAAACCTGCGTCTCACCAGTATCTTCCACAGACTTGTCCACACCTGTGGATAACTTCGGTGAGTAAGTTGTTCACAGCCTTCCCCCTCCCCTGTGGATAACTTTTCACGGAACTTTTACCGGCTGTGACCTGCTGTAATTACAAATTACGCCGCAAAGTCTCAACCTGTTGTTCACAGTTATCCACAGCGATGTGGAGAAAGAACGTGTGTAATTGTGGTGCTTTATCATTGTTACCCGGTGTGAGCTTGCAATGTCTAACAGCCCGCACGCCACAACCCTGTGGATAACTCGTTTCACGGATGTGATTCACAGGAAATCTCGAACATTGCGTACGCGTGTTGGGAAGTAATCGCGCGTCAGGCCGGTGATAGCGCGGCCCCCGGTGTTCGAAAATATGCAACCACCTGCGCGAAAGTACACCCTTGTAATTACGGGGGTAAACGAATGGACCTGCGCCCCACCCGGCTCAAAAGGCGGTGTGTCGATTTGAACAACCAGCGGTTTTTCGCGTAGTCTGGCGTAGTCTGTCACACTACGGGCGCGAAGCAACATGCCCACGGTGTGCTTGAGAGCACCATCTACGCAGTGCACCGGGCCGCCCACCCAGGGCGAGTCAGCGAAGGTGATGCATGCAGGTCAACGCGCACAACGCGCCGCGGCCGGGCAATCTCAACCTGAACATTGCAATTCCGGGACGGCTACTACCCCGGGAGGGAATGCGTCGCACACCGCGGCGGGTTCCCGCTGGCCGTCGTGACCTCTTATAAGGAGTCCACCGTGTCTAAGCGGACTTTCCAGCCAAACAACCGCCGTCGTTCACGCAAGCACGGCTTCCGTGCCCGCATGCGCACCCGCGCCGGCCGCGCAATCGTTTCCGCGCGCCGCAAGAAGGGCCGCGCAAGCCTGACGGCATAAACGCCCGAAGCGCAGCGACATCGTGTTACCCCGCCCGCACAAACTCTCCTCCTCTGCCGACTTCCGGCAGACCATGAGGAAAGGAGTGCGCGCGGGGTCTCGCACTTTAATCGTCCACGTCCGCTCCCGGGCCGACGACGCCGTCGCGCTGCACGGCGGGCCGCGTTTCGGACTGATCGTGTCCAAGCAGGTCGGTAACGCGGTGACCAGGCACGCGGTGTCTCGGAAACTGCGGCATGTGCTGCGAGGGGGCGTCGATAAGCTGGAGCAGCACCACGACGTCGTGGTGAGGGCACTGCCCGCCTCAGCCAGCGCCACGAGCGCGCAACTCGCACACGACTACAACGCCGCGCTGCGCAAAGCCCTGGACAAATGGCGTACTACAACTTCCTAGGCCAACGCATCCCCGCACCACCAAATGCGGCCGCGCGGGCACTCGTGAAGGCCGTACGCTGCTACCAAAAGTACCTCTCACCCCTTAAGATGGGTGCGACGTGTCGTTTCATGCCAGTGTGCAGCGCCTACGCACTCGAAGCGGTCGCGCGACACGGTGCCATCAAAGGCACCCTGCTCAGCGTGGCCCGCGTCTGCAAATGTGGGCCCTGGCACCCCGGCGGGTTCGACCCAGTACCCGGCAGCGGTACGGACGCGTCCACAGGAACGACCACCAAGTAACCAACGAGGAGAAACACCCCAAAGTGCTGAATTTCATCTACTGGCCGATTTCTTGGGTGCTGTGGTTCTGGCACAAAGTATTCGGCTTCATCCTCTCGCCAGACTCGGCGTTGTCATGGATCCTGTCCATCGTCTTCCTCACCTTCACCCTGCGAACCCTGCTGGTCAAGCCCATGGTCAACCAAATGCGGTCCATGCGCAAGATGCAGGAAATGCAGCCGAAGATGCAGGAAATCCGCCAAAAATACAAGAACGACCAGCAGAAAATGGCGGAAGAGACGCAGAAGCTGTACAAGGAGATGGGCACCAACCCACTCGCCTCGTGCATCGTCCCGCTGGCACAGATGCCCGTGTTCATCGGCCTGTTCCACGTGCTGCGCTCCTTCAACCGCACCGGCACCGGCCCCAACCAGCTGGGCCTCAGCGTTGAAGAAAACCGCAACCTGGCCAACTACGCGTTCTCCCCAGAAGACGTCCGCTCCTTCCTGGACGCCGACTTCTTCGGCGTGCCGCTCTCCGCGTACATGTCCATGCCAGAAGACGCCTTCGCGGCGTTCACCGGCCTGGACTTCACCCGCGCCAACATCATCATGGTGTGCCTGCCGCTCGTGCTCATCTCCGCGACGTTCACCCACCTCAACGCCCGGATGTCCATGAACCGTCAGGCCGCACGCCGCGCCGCCGGCAAGGTCAACTCCCCGTCCGGTGACAACGCCGCCATGATGGAACAGCAGATGCAGATGATGAACAAGATGATGCTCTGGGTCTTCCCAGTCATGATCATCGCGTCCGGCTTCCTGTGGCACATCGGCCTGCTGTTCTACATGCTGGCCAACAACGTGTGGACCTTCTTCCAGACCCGCATCGTCTTTGCCAAGATGGACGCCGAGGAAGAGGCCGAGGAGCGCGCCAAGGCGGAAGCCAAGCGCGCCTCCGCGCCCGTTGTCGGCGCACGCAAGGTGGACAAGCGCAGCAAGAAGCAGCGCAAGCAGCAAGGCAAGTAACCGGTAGCCCCCAGCCCCCAGCAAGTGTTTGCTGGGGGCGTTACTTTTACTAGAGTCGATGCCAGACTAAAAATTCAAAGGAGTACACAGCCGTGTCAGAACAGCCCACAGCAGCCGCCACCATCTTTGGCGATCGCCTGCCGCTCGCCGAGGCCTACCACGAATCGCTCGCCACAACCGCCGCCGAGCGCGGCTTCATCGGCCCCAAAGAAGTCAGCCGCCTGTGGGAACGGCACATCCTCAACTGTGCGGTGGTCTCCGAAGCACTTAACGACGCCACCACCGTCGCCGACATCGGCTCCGGCGCAGGGCTGCCCGGCATCCCACTGGCCATCGCGCGCCCCGACGTCTCCTTTACCCTCATCGAGCCGCTGCTGAAGCGCTCCACGTACCTCGCCGAGGTCAAAGACGAGCTGGGATTGGACAACGTTACCGTCGTCCGCGGCCGCGCCGAGGAGCAGCCCGGCGGGCAGTTCGACGTGGTCACCTCGCGCGCCGTCGCACCCCTGGGCAAGCTGGCCGGCTGGAGCCTTCCACTGGTACGCCGCGGGGGCTCGATGTTGGCGCTGAAAGGCGCTAGTGTTGCAGAAGAACTCGAACGCGACGCGCGGGCGATTAAGAAAGCCGGGGGGATCACGCCGAACATTTTCCAGGTTGGCGCCGACGTCCTCGACCAGCCGACCACTCTCATCCGAATCGTGCGGAAATAGCGGAAAGGAACACCACCAGCATGGACAACGCCACGCTGCAACGCCCCGCGCACACCCGCGTGTTCACCGTTGCGAACCAGAAGGGCGGCGTCGGCAAGACGACGACATCGGTGAACATGGCGTCGGCACTGAGCCGCCAAGGCATGCGCGTCCTCGTCATCGACCTGGACCCGCAGGGCAACGCCTCCACCGCGCTCGGCGCCGAGCACACCTCCGGCACCACCTCCAGCTACGAAGTCCTCATCGGCGAAGCAACGCCGGAGGAAGCACTGCAGGCGCACGCCAACAACGAGAACCTCTACTGCATCCCTGCCACCATCGACCTCGCCGGCGCCGAAATCGAGCTGGTGTCCATGGTGCGCCGCGAATACCGGCTGCACGACGCCATCCGGCGCGGCTTCCTCGAAGAACACAACTTCGACTACGTCTTCATCGACTGCCCACCATCACTCGGGTTGCTCACCATCAACGCCATGACCGCCGTCGACGAAGTCATGATCCCCATCCAGTGCGAGTACTACGCGCTTGAGGGCGTCGGCCAGCTGCTCGGCAACATCGGCATGATCCGCGAGCACCTCAACCACAACCTGCACATCTCCGCGATCGTGCTCACCATGTACGACGCCCGCACGCGGCTTGCAGCCGACGTCGCCGGCGAAGTGCGCAACCAGTTCGGCGAAGTGGTGCTGCGCAACGTCATCCCACGCTCCGTGAAGGTTTCCGAGGCGCCAGGCTACGGCCAGACCGTCATCGACTACGACCCACTCTCCAGCGGAGCGCTGGCCTACTACGACGCCGCCCGCGAACTGGCAACACGCGGCGACTACCAACCACACGCCACCACGGGGCCCATTGGCGTCAGCCCCCAGGTGGCCCAACAACTTGACGAGGGCGAGGAATAACCATGGCACAAGAGCGTAAAGGCGGCCTCGGTCGCGGACTAGCAGCACTCATCCCGCAGGCACCAGCCGCGACCGACAAAACCGGCAAGACCGGCGGCATCGGCGGCAAAGCCTCCGACGTGATCTTCGGCGCAGCCGGCGCCGCCGGGGCTTCCGGGGCTTCGGGAGCTTCCGGTGGCGGCGACAAGCTTCCGCCGCGCGGAAAGCGGCCCAAGGTTGCGGGCGCGCCCACCGTCGGCGCCACCCCCGAGAACGTCATCCAGCCGGTGCCGGTCGGCGCGCGCTACCAGGAAATCGCGGTCGGGCAGATCATCCCGAACCCGAAGCAGCCCCGCCAGGTCTTCGACGAAGACGACCTCAACGAGCTGGTCCACTCCATCCGCGAGTTCGGCCTGCTGCAGCCCATCGTCGTCCGCGACACCCCAGAGGGCTTCGAGCTCATCATGGGCGAGCGCCGCTGGCGCGCCGCCTCCAAAGCCGGCCTGAAGCACATCCCGGCCATCGTCCGCGAAACCTCCGACCAGGACATGCTTCGCGACGCCCTCCTGGAAAACATCCACCGCGTCCAACTCAACCCACTCGAAGAAGCCGCCGCCTACCAGCAGCTCCTCGAAGAGTTCGGCGTCACCCAGGAGCAACTCGCCGACAAACTCGGCCGCTCCCGCCCAGTGATCACCAACGCGATCCGCCTCCTGCGCCTGCCGGTGCCGGTGCAGCGCCGCGTCGCCGCCGGCGTACTCTCCGCGGGCCACGCCCGTGCGCTGCTCGGCCTCAAGCTCGGCAGCGACGCCCTGACCTCCAACGGCCAGACCCTGCTCGCCGAACGCATCGTCTCCGAGGGCTTAAGCGTCCGCGCCACCGAAGAAGCCGTCACGCTCATGAATAACGAAGGCGGCGTCCCACAAAAGAAACGCCGCGAACCCGTCCCCCAGCCCGAATACCTCACCCGGGCCGCCGACCAACTCGCCGACGAATGGGACACCAAAGTCTCCGTCACCATGGGCAAACGAAAAGGCAAAATCGTCGTCGAATTCGGCGACCGTCAGGACTTCGAGCGCATCATGGGCCTCATCCAGGGCACCGATTAACTACAGGTGCTCCTGGCGGAGCAAGTCCTGGAAAGAGTAGGTGCCTGTCGGCTGGTCATCAGAATCCAGCAAGTACAGGCGCTTCACCGCCACCACAATCGCCTCCGCGATCGCGTCACGCTGCTGCGGATCCGTCACCACCTCAACATCGTGCGGATTCGTGACATAGCCAGCCACGATCTCCACCGACGGCATCCGCGTCATCCGCAGCATCTCCCACGTCCGGGCATGATTCCAGCAATTCCGTAGCGACGTCCTCGCCGCAATCTCACGCTGAATATAGCCCGACAGCGTCTCCCCCGTCATCGACGACGTCCCGTTCTCCGAACCGAAGTAGAACGTCGCCACACCATTCGCCTTCTCATTGGCATAACGGTCTAACTGCAGGGAAATCACCAAGTCGGCGTCGAAGCCGTTCGCCAGATCGGCGCGCTCCTTACACGACGGATTATCACCACGCGGACGCGAGATGATCGTCTCCACACCAGCCGCAATCATGCGGCCCTCCACGCGCTGCGCCAAATCCCACAGGATCTCCTCCTCCGTGATCTGGCCAAAGGGGCCGTCGACAAGCGCGCCCTTATCCGCACCACCAAGATGCGGATCAATCACCACGCGCTTGCCCGCCAACTGCGGGCCAGCCGCACGCACATGCTCACGCTCACGAATCGCGTGCGCCGAACCGCCCGTAATCCGGCGGCCCAACAGACTCAACGCGTGCAACGTATCCGGGCCACACACCCCATCGTCTTCCAAGCCCGAATTCAGCTGGTAGTTCATCACGGCCTCGTGCGTGCGCGGACCGAACCGCCCATCCACACGATCCGAATAAAAGCCCAGCTCATGCAGCTGCGTCTGCAACTGCCCCACGTCGTCGCCCACCAACTCCTGATTCGGCTGGTACTGCAACACACGCGCCCCCAACGTATACGACGCCTCACGCAGCTCACGCAACGTCAAGTCATCGATAGCGCCAGTCGGCATAATTCCCCGCGACTGCTGAAATGCTTTCACGGACTCCGCCAAAGGGGCGTCGAAAAGCATCTCGTCGGGAGTGAACTGCCGCGAGTTGAAGTCCTCGATGTCCCCATCGAAGTCCTCCAACATGCCCAAACGCGCAAGCGTCGCACGCGCCTCGGCCACGCGAGCACTCGAATCACCTACGCGGAGAATGTCACCCACTGGGCACCTTTCTACAAAACCAACAATGCAGTCCATCCTACGACGGACAGCCTACAGATACGACTCAACCTTCTGGACGATCTGCGCCTTCGGGAGCGCCCCCACAAACTCATCCACCTTCTGGCCATCCTTGAAGATCAACACAGTCGGGATCGACATGACCTGGAACATCATTCCCAGCTCACGCTCCTCATCCACATTCACCTTCGCGACCTTCACCTTGCCATCCAGCTCAGACGCAATCTCATCCAACGTCGGCGACAACTTCCGGCACGGAGCGCACCACTCAGCCCAAAAATCCACCAACACCGGCGTCGAAGCCTCAACGACCTCAGCCTTAAACGTATTCTTCGTCACATCAACAGGTGCACTCATCGTTCCTCCTTGAACACAGTTCTTTCTATTCTAAAGCGCCGCAAGGAAATGCTGCGCATCCAACGCCGCCCGGCACCCCGAACCAGCCGCCGTAATCGCCTGACGATAGTGGTTATCCACCAAATCGCCACACGCAAACACGCCCGGCACGTTCGTGCGGGTCGAAGGGGCGTCGACAAGGACGTACCCGCCCTCGTCCGTGGCCACCTGGCCTTCCAGGAACGCCGAACGCGGATCGTGCCCGATCGCCACGAACAACGCCGTCGCGTCCAGCACCGACTCCTCGCCCGACTGCACGTTGCGCACCTTCAGGCCGCCAACCTTGCCATCCTTTTCGACGACCTCTTCGACCACCGAATGCGTAATAAACTCAATCTTCTCATTCGCCCGGGCGCGCTCCAACATAATCTGCGACGCGCGGAAGTTCTCCGAACGGTGAATAATGGAAACCTTCGACCCAAACTTGGTCAAAAACGTCGCTTCCTCCATCGCCGAATCCCCACCACCGACAACGGCAATGTGCTGATCCTTAAAGAAGAAGCCGTCACAGGTCGCGCACGTGGACACACCGCGACCCGTCAGCTCAGCCTCACCCGGAATACCCAGGTGACGCGGCGCCGCACCAGTAGCGAGAATGACCGCGCGGGCCTGGTAGACGTCATCCCCCACGAAGACCTTCTTCACGTCACCGCTGAGATCAACCTTGTCCACCAGCTCCGACTCCAGGCGCGCGCCGAACTTCTCCGCCTGATCGCGCATCTGCATCATCAGATCCGGGCCCATCACCCCATCCTTGAAGCCAGGGAAGTTCTCCACCTCAGTGGTGTTCATCAGCTCGCCGCCGTACTCGTAACCCTCAAACACCAGCGGGTTCAGCTCCGCACGCGCCGCGTACAGCGCTGCCGTGTACCCCGCCGGGCCCGAGCCGACAATAATCACGTCATGAATTTGTTCTGTTTGTTCGCTGGCCTCGTTGGTCATGAAAACTCCTCGTAGATTTGCTCTGTCAGGGGTGTAAACGTAGCCAGTCTACTGTTTGTTCCAGACGTGTGCTTTTGGCATGCGCACCAGATTCCCGCTTGAGGGGTTGGCGACCTGGGGAAACGCCGAGCGTCCTGCTGGAAAGCAGGAATTTGGTGTCTCCTTGATGGGACCCAGTGCCAAAAGACACACCCCTTGTTGCCTAGCCCTTTTGCGACCTGCAGGTATGTAGGTCGCGTTTTTTCGAATTGCGTCTTTTGTCACTCGCCCCGTTTCCTGGACACCAAATTCCCCCACGCGAAGCACGCGACCTGGGGAAACGCCTCGGGGATGGTCAAAATCCTGGAATGTGGTGCGAGTCCCCAGCGAGGAGCTAACAGACCCCTTCCATGTGCTCGAGCATCATGGCGCGAGCCCGGGCGCGGCGGGACTTCATAGTGCCGGGCTGGACGCCGCACGTGTCGGCGGCGGACTGGAGCGACATGCCCATAATGTCGATGAGGAAGACGGCTTTCCGGTGCGCCTCCGGCACGACGCGAAGCGCGTCTTTGACGGCGATGAGGCGGTCCAGGTTGGCGGTCGGGTCGTGGGCCAGGCGGGGATCCTTGTCCTGGGAAAGCTCGTTGTTGTCGTCGAGGGAGACGGTGTACTCGGCCTTGCGGCGGCGCTGATGGTCCAGGCTAGCGTTGGCAACCAGGCGGTACAGCCAGGTAGACACCTTCGACTCGAAGCGGAAACCGTACAGGTGGCGTGACGCTTTCAGTAGGGCGTCTTGGACAATGTCTTCGGCGTCGCACTCATTGCGTGAGTAGCGAAGGGCGACGCCGAGCATGTTGCGTTCGTGGCGCCGGACGATGAGGTTGAAGGCGTGGATGTCGCCTGCGATGTAGTCGTGGACGAGTTGGTGGTCCGTTTTTCTGCGCATGATGCACCCTCCCATTGCTGATGCATCCAGTGTGATGCATCAGCGCCGGAAGAGGAAGCGTTTTCTGTCCACCATGGTGGACATCGTCACTTCAAGTTGGTGCGCCCGATGAGGGTGACGTCCCGGAGGATGATGTCCTGGCCGGAAACAGTAAGGACGAGCCCGGACAGTTCGGGGGACTTGTCGACGTCGATGCCGTTTTCGCCGTTGAGGAACGTGCCCTCCTTAAGCAGCGGCAGGTCTGCGACGTCGCCGTTCCACGAGGCGCCGGCGGGCAGGCCGTAGATCCGGAAGGTGTCGCCGTTGGATGGGGTATCGACGATCACGTGCTCCAGGGTGAACCCTTTGCGGGCGGTCGCGCCCTTGGCGGGTCGGAGCTCGACGCTCACGTTGTCTGAGCCGGTCCAGGTGGTGGAGCGGTCGGCGTCGACAAGCTCGGGTGCGGAAGCACCTTCGATGGTCGCGCGCATCGGGGTGAGCAACACGGGCAGGCCCGTGACCTCCTCCTCGACCTCCTCTACCCCGGTCTGGACCGAGTCCACCGTGACGGGCGCGTTCGTGTCGTCGCCGGAGAGGAAGCCGACCAGGTACGCGGTGAGCGCCGCGATGATGATCACCGCGCCAACCGCGAGCGACAGCAGCACCGCGAGTGTGACCGGGCCGTAGCGGCGGGATCCGAAACCGCCGCGCAGGTCCTTCGGCTCCTCAGACTGCTCCTCGACCGGCTCGACGGGGTCGATTGCTTCGGCGGGGGCGTCCTCGGCTTCGTCGCGGGTGAGTTGGCGCTCGAGCTCGCGGAAGTCGTGGGACTCGATGGCGTCGGCGTCGACGAGGGCGCGGGTGGTGCTGGCGACGTCGGCGAGGTCATCGGAGTCGACGTTGGTGGTCAGCAGCTGCAGCGCGGAGGCGAAGGCGTCGGCGTCGTCGGCGGCGGAGGCGTCCGGCAAGACGGCCGGGAACGCGAGGCGCACGTGGCCCTCGCGGTCGATACGGAGGCGCTGGCGGTTATCCAACCCGAGCGGCACCCCAGCCTCGTGCGCCGCGGCGATCGCGCCCGCCAACGGGGCAAGCGCGTTCGCCACCGCGTCCGTGTGCAACGTCTGGCCTGACTCGGCGACCGCGCGGACCGAGGAGCCCTCCACCCAGTCAGCGACCACGAGGGCACCCGTGCGATACGACACGATCTCGATGTTCTCCGGCAGCGCCGGGTGGCGCAACATCGCGAGCTTGCGCGTGCGGCGCGACACACCCGCGGCGTCGATAGCGGCCTGGCGCGGCGTCGCCGGAGCCATCGGGGCCATGCCCGTCGTATCGACGAACGTCAGCGCCACGGAGCGGCCCGTCGACACCTCGCGGGCCTGCCAGAACTGCGCGCCCGTGGTAGAGCCGTGATCGCGGATGAGGCGGAAGCGGCCATCCGACACCGACGCACCCGGTACCAAGCGCGGGCCGCGCACGACACCGGCCGACATCGGCGGCGGCACCGGCGACGCATTGAACGTATCGGCGGCCAGGAACTGCTGCGACACATCCCGCAGGTCCACCTCGCCGACCTCGATCGCGGCGTCCTCGTCCGGGCGGATAAAGCGACCCATGCCCGGGATGCGCGCCAGAGCACGGCCCAGGTTCTGCACCTCCGGCAGACCAGAGCGCGACAGCACCAGGCCCGTCGCCACCACGAACAGCACGCCGAGGACCATCACCTCAAACAAGAAGCCCAGCGACGGCAAGCCGATGAGGCCGCCGAGGAAGGATGGGGCGTCGATACCCGCGACATCGCGCACGAGCCAGCGCACCAGGAACATCACCGCGATACCGATCAGTGCCGAGGCCGTCGCCCACAGCGACGTGTGCAGCACCGAACGCGCCTCCAGCGTGCCCAACTTCCGACGCAACAGCAGCGCGCCGATCACCGCGCCGGCGACGAAACCGAAGCCGTTCGCAGCGCCCAACAGCACCACGACGGACTGCGTCGAATCCGCAACCAGCGGCGCAAGGTACGACAGCACCACCTTCGTAATCGTGATGCCGGCGATAATGAACGTCGGCGTCCATGCCTCCTCCCGCGCGTAGAACACGCGCAGGTGCAACATCACCAAGGCGTACGGGATCAGCGTAAACGCGGAGAAACTCACCGTCAGGCCCAACGTGCGGGCCGTGTTGCCGTCGAAGTTGCCGTACGCGAACAACGCGTGCCCGATGTCGGGGCCGAGCGCCGTCATAAAGACAATGATCGGGATCAGGGCGATGAACGTCAGCTTCGTGCCCAACGTCAGGTCCCGGACCACCGCGGCGTCATCACCATCGGCGGCGTTGCGGGACAGGCGCGGCATGATCGCCGTCAGCAAGGTGACGCCAATGATGCCGTAGGGCACCTGCAGCAGCATCCAGTGCTGCTGGTAAATAATCGGGGCGGCGTCGCTCGCCATCGACGCGATACGCGTGGTCACGATGTAGCCGACCTGGCTAATACCCACATAAGTCACGATCGCCAGGGCCATCCCGCCGAACACCTTGAGGCGGTCGTCGATACCCCACAGCGGCCGCAGGTTAATGCCGAGCTTGCGCAGCGCCGGCAGCATAATCAGGCACTGCACCGCCACACCCAACGTCGTGCCGACGCCCAGCAGCAGCACATGCGGATTCGCTATCGACGCCGGCGCCGCGGGATTCAAACTGCCCGGCAACATCATGTACCCCAGCAGCACCGCAATTGACACCACGTTGTTCGCCACCGGCGCCCACGCACCCGGCCGGAAATGCTCCTTCGTATTCAGCACCGCCATGAACAGCGAGAACATGCCGTAGAAGAAAATCTGCGGCAACACCAAATACGCAAACGACGTCGACTGCGCGACGTTCACCTGGCCCTCATCGTCGAGGAAGACGCGCGTCAGCAACGGCGCGGCGGCCACCGCGATGATGGTCACCACCGTCAGGAGCGTCAGCGTCAGCGTGAACAGCTGGCGGATAAAGCGCTCCCCGTGGTCCGGGTCCTCCTTCTCCGCGCGCACCAACACCGGCACCACCAGGGCCGTCAGCACGGACCCCAGCACGATCTCCGTAATAATGTTCGGCAGCGTGTTCGCCGTATTAAATGCCGACGCCACCGCCGGGCCCAACGCGGCGCCGATCAGCACCGTGCGGATGAACCCCGTGATGCGCGAAATCAGCGTCGCGATCGCCATCGACCCCGTCGCCCGCACCACGGAATTACTCTCCGGGGCGGGATCTGGCACCGCCGCCGAAGGGTCCGCGGTCAGCGTAGAACGGTCCGGGGCCTCGGCCTCGGTGGCGTCGATAAGCTCTGGGTTCTCTCGCGGGGTGGGCACCGGCGCCGGCGGCGCAGGGGGCACGATTCGGCCACGCGTACCAGCCCGAGGTTGCTCAACCACGTCAGTCTCCAATCAAAGGTGGGTGTTCATTGTCCAAACGTTGCTGTGTTGTTGGGCTGCGTGGCGCAGCCCGCGCCCGGCGCCGGCGGCCCACCGAATACATCAGCATCAGCACCACCAGCACGCCAAGCCCGGTGACCAGCGCCCAGCCCTCCACGGCGGCGCCCGCCGTGCGCACAGAAATGTTCACCGGCTGCGAGATCGGACTGCCGTCGGTACCCGCCAGGTACAGCTGCAGGTCAATACTGCGCTGGTCCTCCGGGTAGTCCGCCGTCATCTGTACCGTCTGCGAGCCGCGGGCCGGGATCCGCATCGTGGTTGGCACGTGCAGCGTGATCGGGCCGCTCGCTGCCTGGAACCGGATGGTCGTTTGTACCGGTAGCGGCATCCCGTTCTGCGCCACGATCAGCAGCGGGCTTGACGGGGAGGTCCGCGTGTACACGTTGCCCGGTGGAATCAGCGTCACCGACGCCCGCAGCGCCTGCAGTACGTCGCGGCTGCCCCGCAACCGCTCGGCCGTGGTGCGCACGGCGGCGTCGTACCGCGACAGCGACTGTCGCTCCTGCATACTCAGGGCCGCCAGCACATCGCGGCGCAGCGGCAGCGTGAACCCGTAACGCGTCAGCGCCACCTGTGGGTCGTTCGCGAGCAGCTGCGTCAAGTCATCTGTGAACTCAGCCTGCTGGGAGGCCGTCAGCACCTCCGCGTCCGAGACCACTGTCGGATCCGGAAACAGCGTGCCCACGCGCGTCGCCGTCGGCACCTCCGCCGGGTCGGGCGTGTTCAGGAAGTCGCCGAAACTCATCGGCGCGACCTCACCGGACCGGACCATCTCCGCGACCGTCCCCAGCAGCAGTGCCGCCGAGTCCGCGTCCCAGCCCGCCGGCGGGTTCACGAACACCGGTTCCTCCGGCGTCGCCTCCTGCACCGCGAGCCTGAGCGCGGAGGCCGCATTGATCGCGCGCGCCCGCTGGGAGTCCATCTCGTAGCGGTACCGTAGCGCGTCATTCGAGTAGCCGACGGTGGCGGGGGCGGAGCCGACCGTCGCTAAGACCGAGGCCAGCGAGTCCTGGAATTGGACCGCCATCACCCCCGGCGCCACCCACGCGGCGTTGCCGGGGCCCGGGTGGTCGACGCTGCTTCGCGCCGCCAGCACGTGCACCGGGTGCGCAGGCGCCGCCGGGAACACGTCCGCGGGGTCCGGCAGTTCGTTGCGGTCGAGCGCCGCCTGCCCGTCCCCACTTGTCGACGCCCGCTCCGCCCGAGCCGCCTCCCACTCCCCCTGGAGGCCGTGCTCCGGGATCGCGGAGTCGATGTGGTTGGCCCAGCCGAAGGCGGGGGCCGCGTCCGGCGTGATGTAGCCGGCGCCCGGGATGACGGCGTTGAGCGTGCCCGCCGTGCCGAGCTCCCGCTCGAGCACGAACGGACCGCGCTCCAACGCCTCACGCATCAGCCACTGGTCGCCGGTGCGAGCCAGCGTGTTGACGTCTACGTTTTGCCACGGCAGCGCCACCGTGCAGCCCTTCGCTGCGACGCTGCGCAGCTGAGCCAGCCACGCCTGCGCGTCTGCTTGTCCCTTGCCTATCTCGCCCTGGGCGGTGGTGTCGTCGGTGGTCCAGCTGTCGCGGAGCCGCTTGGGCTCCTCAGCGACGGGCGGGCGCGTGGTGGTGACGCGGTAGCCCTCCGCCATCCGCGCCACCGTGTCCACGAGCGCCGGGTCCAGCCCCACGCACGTGGCGAAGCCAACGCCAGGTTCCTCCACCGCGTCCTCGTACTGGCTGAGCAGCCGCTCAAGGCGCCCGCCGGGCGCGAGTTGGTTCGCCAACGTCTCCGACTTCAGCAGCAGCGGGGAGCGCTCCGGGGCTTCCCCAGTCTCGCCAGGCACGATGTCAATCGGCGCGGTGATCGGGTACAGCGCGGTCATAGCCGGCGCCGGGTCCTCCGACGGCTCGCCGCGCACCGAGATGTGGAAGCGCTCAGTGTCCAGCGAGGTCAGGTTCTGTTTGAGTTCGAAGAGTAGCGGGTACGTCCCCGCGCCCGGCAGCTCAACGTCCAGCTCGACCTCTGCCGACTCCCCCGCGCCCAACTCCTTATCGACGTCCACTCCGCGCCCCACCGGGCCGTACTCGCTCACCGAGGCGACCGCCGCCGCGCGCTGGTCCAGCACGGAACCCGTGGCCGGGCCACGCCGTGGGACCACGCGCAGGTTCGCCAGTGGCGCGTCCGTGTCGTTGTGGATGCGAAGTTTCACGTGAAACATTTCGCCGGCGTTGAGGGCCGAGGGGGCGTCGACAAGCGTGATGGACGCGCGGGTGCCCTCCCCCGGACGAACTGCCGGGTTCACCCACTGCGACGCCACCGCCGGGTCCTCGGGCGACGTTGGCGCTGGTAGGGCGCCCGCCGTGACCGGGAGCAGACCCAGCGCCGCCACTGCAACCGCCGCGGCTCCGCTACGCACGCTGCTCATCGCGGTGTCAACCTTCCGGCCGCGGCCTCCTTGCGCGCCAAGTCCGGCATCCTGTTCACCGCGATCCGCGCGAGCTTGCGCTCGTCCGCGTATGCCAGGCGCTCGATCAGCTGGTTCATCGGCACCCACGCGACTTCCGTGACCTCCGGGTCTTCGTCATTAAACACCCCGTCGACGTAGCGCAACAAGTTGTGGTGCACCGTCTTATGAATACGGACACCCTCAGAAATGAACCAATAATCAATCACACCGAGCGTGTTGAAGGCCTCGCCGGTAATCCCGGTCTCCTCCCACACCTCACGCTCCGCAGTGCGCCACTGCTCCTCGCCTTCCTCAACGTGGCCCTTCGGCATCGACCACAACAGACGCCCCCGACGGTCCAGCCGCCCAATCAGCGCGACGTAAATCTTCGACAAGTCCACCTTGTCGTGCCGGTCCACAGCCTCCGCCATACCCGACACCACCAGGCCGCCCGCACTCGTCTCGTTCCGGGTCTCCAGCGACGAATCAACCGGCCGCTGCTGCTTCTTCCGCGCCGACGCGCCCCGCCCCCGCCGGTTCGACCCGCGGCGACGCTGCTGCTGCGACCCCCGCTTTTTGGCGTGCGAACCACGCCGACGGCCACGCCGCCGCTTCGGGGAGTCACCCCCCGCCTTCGAGTTAGCGCCGTCCCCGCGCCCCTTCCCGCCAGAGTTCGAAGACTTCCGCTCCGACGGAGGAACCGGCTTCGGCCGAGTGTTCTCAGTCATTCAATTCATGGTATCCGCACTGGCCACCTTTGTGGTACTTAACAGCACCAGGGAAGCAAAGTATCGTGTGAGAGGTGACAAAGACTGAAGAAACACACCGGTGCCCGTTCGACCTCCCCGACCCCTCCGACCCGAACGCCGTCGCGGCGTTGCAGGTTCGGGCCGAAGAGGGCGTCGAAAAGCTCAGTGGCTTGCTGACGCCCCTCGCCCAGCGCTTCGTGGAGCGGGGCGAGCACCTCTACCTCGTCGGCGGGCCCGTGCGCGACGCGATGCTGGGCAAGCTCGGGCACGACCTCGACTTCACGACGTCCGCCCTGCCCCCCACCGTGCAGGAAATTCTCGACGAGTGGGGCGAGACGACCTGGGACACCGGCATCGAGTTCGGCACCGTGGCCGCCGTGCGCGAGGGCCAGCAGGTCGAGATCACGACGTTCCGCTCCGACCTGTACGACGGCGTGACACGCAACCCCGAGGTGACGTTCGGCGACACCCTCGACGGCGACCTCATTCGGCGCGACTTTGCCTGCAACGCGATGGCCATCGAGCTCGACGTGGTCGACGGTGAGCTGCGCCCAATCTTCCACGACCCCGTTGATGGTGTCTCTGACCTGCTGCAACGCCGCCTGGACACCCCGCAGGCCCCTGAGGTTTCCTTCCGCGACGACCCGCTTCGCATGCTGCGCGCCGCCCGCTTCGTCTCCCAACTCGGATTTGAGGTGGCCCCGCGCGTCTTCGACGCGATGCGCGACATGGCAGGTGAGATTGAGCGGATCACGGTCGAACGCATCCAAGCCGAGCTGGACAAGCTGATGTGCGGCATCGCCCCCTGGGAGGGCATTGACCTGCTGGTCCGTACCGGCCTAGCCGAGTATGTGTTGCCGGAGGTGCCCGCGCTGCAGCTCGAGCAGGACGAACACATGCAGCACAAGGACGTCTACGCACACTCGCTGACCGTGCTGCGCCAGGCAACCGAGCTCGAGGACGACGGCCCTGATCTCAAGTTGCGGCTCGCCGCGCTGCTTCACGACGTCGGCAAGCCCGCCACCCGGGCCGTCAAAGAAGGCGGCGGCGTGAGCTTCCACCACCACGAGGTCGTGGGCGCGAAACTGGTGCGTAAGCGGCTCCGTGCGCTGAAGTACCCGAAGCACGTGATCAGCGACGTCGGCCAGTTGGTTTTCCTGCACATGCGTTTCTACGGTTTCGGCGAAGGCAAGTGGACCGATTCGGCGGTGCGTCGCTACGTCACCGACGCCGGCGACCTCCTCGGCCGCTTGAACAAACTCGTCCGCGCCGATTGCACCACGCGAAACCCACGCAAGGCGCGCCGCCTGCAGCGTGCGTACCAGAACCTCGAGGAGCGAATCGCGACGCTCGCCGAGCAGGAGGATCTTGCGCGCATCCGCCCTGACCTGGACGGCAACGAAATCATGCAGATCCTGGATCTTAAGCCCGGCCCGGAGGTCGGCGAGGCCTGGAAGTATATGAAGGAACTACGTCTGGAGCGCGGCGAACTCGAGCACGACGAGGCCGTCGCTGCCCTGAAGTCTTGGTGGGAGGAACGTAATGTCTGAGTATTTCTACGGCGACCGTTTGTTTACGTCACTCGAGCGCACGGAACCCGACAGCGGTATGCTGCTCGTCGCTGCGCCCGGAATGTTCTCGCCTGAGTTCGCCCGCACGGTTGTCCTTGTCATCGAGCACGGCGAGCAGGGCACGCTCGGCGTCATCTTGAATCGTCGTTCCGACGCCGCCGTTGTAAACGTGCTGCCCGAGTGGGAGTCGCTCGCCAGCGAGCCGGCGGTGATGTATTACGGCGGACCCGTCAGCCCGAACGCTGCCGTTGGCCTGGGCGTCACGCGCAACGACGTCGACATCGCCGAGCACCCGACCCTGACGCGCCTTGCGAACAAACTCGTGCACGTGAACATGCACGAACCAGCTGATTCCTTCTCTGAGTTGCTGGAGGGTTTCCGCCTCTTCGCCGGGTTCTCTTCGTGGGACGCCGGGCAGCTCGACGAGGAGATTGAGCGCGGCGACTGGTACGTCGCCCCAGCCCTCCCCTCCGACGTGATCACGCCCGCGAGTGTCGATCTGTGGGCCGACGTCCTACGCCGCCAACCCATGCCCCTACCCCTGTTCGCCACCTTCCCGTCCGACATCGAGGACAACTAGATGAATGTTTCACGTGAAACATTGCGAGAACTCGGCTTCGGGGTGCGGGACATGTGGCTCGTCGGCCTCGGCGTCGTGCCACTGGGGCTGGCGTTCGGCCTGCTCATGGTGCAATCCGGTTTCGCTTGGTGGTGGACGCCGGTCTTCTCGATGCTTATCTACGCCGGCTCCACCGAGTTCCTCGCAATCCCGATGGTGCTCGGCGGCGTCGGCCCCGCCTCTGCCGCGATGACCGGTTTCATGGTGAACTTCCGACACCTCTTCTACGGCCTCACCTACCCGCGGGACGCGATCCGCTCGACGTTCGGCCGCCTCTATTCGATGTATTCACTGACTGACGAAGTCTACGCCGTCATCAGCGCCCGACAGCAGACCACGCGCTACACCGGCCCGCGCCTCATTGCCATCCACATGATGTGCCAGGCGCTCTGGGTCGTGTCTGGTCTCGTCGGCGCGCTCGCCAGCGAACGCCTTCCCGGCACAATCGAGGGCATGGACTTCGCACTCACCGCCCTCTTCATCGTCCTCGCCTACGAAGCGTTCCAGGCATCCCGCGACATGAGCGCCGTGCTCATCGCCGCTGGGATCGGGCTCGTTGCAGCCTTCGTCGTCCCCGGGCAGATGCTGATGGTAGCGCTCATCGCGTACTTCCTGGTCCTGCTGGTTCGGTTCTGGGTACCTGGCGTCGATAAGCGATTGGAGTGGAAGCGATGAACGGACTCCCCACCGGCGTTGAGCTGCCCATGGTGTGGGCCGTCATCCTGCCGATCGCCGTGGTCACCGTGCTTCTGCGTGCCCTGCCCTTCGCCTTCCGCGGATGGCTAGACGGCAGCCCCCTTCTCGACTTCCTCCGCCTCTACATGCCCGTCGGTGTCATGATCGTCCTCGTGCTGTACACCTTCACCAGCTCCGACCAGCCCGTGTGGACCGGGGTGCTCGTCGGCTTCGTGACGCTCGCCCTCCACGCTTGGCGACGCTCCCCCGCCCTCTCCATCCTGGTCGGCACGGGGTTGTACGTGGCGCTCGTCAACCTTGTCTTGTGAATAGAAGTGTTGCTGAGTTAGAAACTGCCTGATACATTAGCGGTTGTTGTTAAAAGCCTGGCAATATCGCCCTCTGTATTCAGGAGATTCCCATGAAGCGTTTCGCTACCGCTGCCATCGCAGCCACCACTGCCCTTTCGCTCGCTGTTGTTCCGGCGGGTGCTGTTAACGCAGGTGATAAGACCCCTCCGGGTTTTGGATATGACTCTTCTTCGAAGGTTTCTGAAGATGAGGCAGTCGGTTACGCAGTTTTGCTGGCTGTAGCTGAGTTTGCTAAGCCGGGCATCGGCATGTCAGCGCCATTCAAGGGCTCCTCCGAAGCAGGCGTATTCAAGACCAAGGCTGGGGAGAACAATAAAAAGTCCGATGCCATTATCTTGTCGTCCTATAAGAATGACGCGAACAACGGCTACAAGCTCGGGACTACCTACGACATCCTAGTCGGTACCGGTATTGCTGCCGCCATTCTTGCCTTGGTGGGCGGCATCGCTGCTCAGCAAGGCCTCATTCAGCTTCCGTTCTAACATTTATTCAGGAGATTCCCATGAAGCGTTTCGCTACCGCTGCCATCGCAGCCACCACTGCCTTCTCGCTCGCTGTTGTACCGGCACAGGCTGGGGAGACTTCGAGCGGAGACGAGGTCACTTCGTCTGTCGCAGCGTTGACCCTTCTGCAGATCGGTAAGATTGGCGCTGCCGAGAACGAAGCTGACGCCAAGAAGGCAATCGCCGAGGCTGAGTTCGGTCTCGCTGCACTGCAAAGCTCTTTCGACAATGACCGTGAAAAGGATTGGCCTATCGGCCGCACCTTCGACATCATCTGGGGTTCCTTGCTCGGTGTTGCGGCTCTTGGTGGTCTTGCGTTTCTGGCACTGAACGCAAAGTAGATTTCAAGATTTTGCGCTCGGCTCGGGTTTCGGGCCGGGCGCTTTCGCGTATATGCCACAGGGTTTAATAACGTCACATACGTTAGACTGGTCCATAGTCTTGGTAGGGGCGAAGCTTCAATTTCTGCCACTTACTTGCCAGGTCTGAAGCGTCCCCAGGGGATGTTGTGCCTATATTTATAGTCACTCAACAGTGTGGTGTGGGGCTGAGATGATCCATGAGCGGGTTGATGGGGCCGAGCTATTGACTGGGAATTAATAGGCGCCAATCAAATTGAAAAACCCAGCCTTATACGAGAGGCTGGGTCAGAATGTGGCGTCGATAAGTGAATTAGAACGGCAGCGCTGGAAGCTGAATGCCCGGAATGACGCCGGAGACTGCAGCAACGACACCAAGAAGTGCAACGAGCGCAGCCGGAACGCCGATCAGGAGACCGAGAATGCCTGCCTTGTAATCCTTGTCGTTGATCAGCTCCTTGACACAATCCAGCTCGTCAGAAGAAGAGGTCAGCTCCTCGCGGATCTCCTGACGAGTCTGATCAGCCTTGTTCTTAGCGATGTCACCAGCAGTCTGTGCCTCAGCTGCCTTCTTCTTTGCCTTAGCCTCCTTTTCCTTCTCTGCGGCCTCAGCCTTGACCTTGCACTGCGCGTAGGCAACCGAGGAGCCAACCTTGGCATCCTTGTCGGAAGGCTGAGCCTCAGCCGCGAATGCAGGGCCAGCGACCAGGGACAGGGACAGAGTTGCAGCAGCTGCTACGGAGGTAAAACGGTTCATGGGTAGCTCCTTTGTGGGATCGGTTAAAGTTAGGGACTCGCCAAAGTTTTGGCATGTCTGCAACTAACATCGATCGGAACGTCCTGTGCGTTACTTCGGAGATCAAATGATTCCGAGAGGTGATTTGGGAACAGCGCTCCCCTGCCCTGCGCGGGCTCGGACCAATAGGTCAGAGTGGGTTGAGAACTTGCTACTCCCATGGGGCCGTCGAACGGCTCCGATTGTCCGCGGGGCGGACAGGTGATTGCGTGTTTCGATATTCCGCGGGGCGGACAACTCGCCGTTGTTGCAACCCAGTATTGTTCACTTTCCGCGGGGCGGACACCACTTCGCGAATTGCATCGGCGAAGCACGCATTCCGCGGGGCGGACAACTCGCCGTTGTTGCAACCCAACCTCCCGCACAGTCCGCCGCGCGGACTCCAACGAAGCTT
>NZ_KV789244.1:0-24943 GCF_001807505.1 Corynebacterium sp. HMSC08D02
AGGCTCCGGCTCCAGCTCCCGTACAGCAAGCACCTGCCCCAGCTCCTGCGCAACCAGAGCCGCAAGGGCCATGGCGTGGACTCCAACAACTTGAGCAGGCATGGGCGAATCGTCCTGCCGCACAAAAATAAGAACAAAGGGGGCATAGCAGATGGAGACATGGAAAGACATCCTGGTCAGCACCTACGGTGACGACCGCGAAGACGAAGTACATGAGGAAACAGCCGAATTTGAAGCTGTAGATCTTGAGCCTGATGCGCCACAAACGACTGGAATCGTTGCACCGAAAATCTCCCTCGGGATGGTGCTCGGTGGGCTGGTCGTTGTTCTTGCGCTTGGCAGCAGCCTGACGGTGTTGGCCATGGGGGCCTTTGGGTCGTCGCAATCCAGCGACGATGTCTCACCCCTTGTGTGTGGGCCTGCGCCAACTGGCGAGAAAGCGAAAGTGTGGGAGGCGTTCCAAAAAGCCTACTTTTCTGGCAACACCAGTGCAGTAGTCGAGCACCTCGCGCATACCTCACCGCTTCGCGATCAAAACTGGTCGCAGATTCTGCCGACGACCGCATCTGATGTGTGCGTTGACGTGGAGATTGAAGAAGCTTCGACGATCGAGGCCACAACGCAGGTCTTCGATGCGGTTAACAACCAGATTCTTGCGTATCACCAGCAGATCAAGTTTGCGCAAGAAGCAGGCAGCCCCCGCATCGTGACAGTCAAAGACATCGAAGCACAAGGAGGAAATCAATGAGTGATCGAGCCCCAGCGATGTGGTTATACGGTTGCCACGGTGGCGCTGGCGTGTCCGTGCTTGAGCAGCTGTGGGCACCAATGGCAGATGCACATGGACAGTTGCGTGAGATGAATCTTTTGGTGTGCTCGGCAACCTTTGACGGCATTGCAGCTGCACACCGTGTGTTACTTGAAGCGAAAGATAACGCTGACACAGGCATCTTAGGTGCGGTCGTGGTGCATCGCGATAGCAGCAAGATGCCACGGGACACGACGCTCGAGCTGCAAAAAATCAAGCATTTCACCGAAGTCTGGCACTTCCCGTTCATGAAACAAATCGCGAAGACCAGGATCGATGACCTGCCAACGTGGGAGCCGGGGGTAGCAGGGGAACCGCAACACCGTTTCCGGCGTCTAACAAACCAAAGCAATGTTCTCGCCACCGCAGGCGAGATCGGTGACCAGATATGTCGCGAGTTCGTGCGGCGGATCACCGAATAATCCAAAAACAATTTGAAGGAGTTTTACCAATGATTGATATTTCTGTTGCCGTTGACGCATCACAGGCAATTTTGGCGCAGGCCGAACTGTTCAATACCTCTCCAACTGCTCCGGACGGATTCACTGGTCCGATGCAGCGTCTGGTGGGCATGGCGAAGTGGATCGGTTTTGTCCTCGTCGGCATCGGGATCATTACCGTTGCCGGGTCCATGGCAGTCTCGCGTCGCGAGGGAACCTCAGATGAAGCAACGTCGAACGCGCTGCGCATCGGCTTTGCGGCATTGCTGTTGGGCTCTGTCGGCTCGCTCCTCGGCCTGCTGATGGGTAGCTAATGGCACACATCATTGCGCAAGGCCCACCCGATAGCGCATGGAATATGGGCTCGGTTGTCGGTGCTGACGGTGCTTCTGCGATTGCAACGCTGATGACGTGGGTGGGCTGGGTGTCGTGGATCGCCCTTGCTCTGTGTGGTCTCGCCGCGATCGCGTTTGCTGCGATGCTCGCGATTGATAAAGACCGTGGGCGCGCAATCTCGGCGACATCGCCGCATATGGAGCTCGTGAAATGGGGGCTGGGGGTCATGATCATCTCCAGCGCCGGTGCTCTTGCCAGCACGCTTTACAACCTGATTTAACTCGACGAAAAAGGATACGACTGTGAACCGACTAATTGCTCCGCTGCTTGTCGCAGCCTTGAGTGCGACCACGCTGGCTGCATGTGGGAGTGCTCCAGACGAGCAGGAAGCTTCGTCATCGTCTGCGACGGCATCAGCGAAGTTTGCCGAGGGCAGCTGGCATATGACCGGCCAAGGATTGCCATTTGCATTACCGAACAATGAATTTGGCGACGTTCAGACCACTGAGTTCATTGATCATTCGGAGATGCAAAACTGTGTCCCGAACCGGCACCAGCGTGTCTCTCGCGTGATTCCGCAGCTGGTTGGCGAGCAATTAGTACTCTTTAGCGAGCAGGACGGTCCGCAGCGCATTGACGAGCAATCGCATCTGCCGATGGGCTATGCCCAAACAGCCCACGGCGCAGCACTGGCTGCGTACAACGCATACTCGCTGTTTCTTCCGTATGGAGAAACAGGTGCACGTGCAGCGAAATATCTTTTTGACTTCGGTGAAGACACTCCTGGCATCGAAGAACTCGAGGGAACACCCGTTGATTTGCTGCCTGATGCGTTCCGGATTAAGGCGTGCTCTCCACAAACAGTGTTGGTAGAGCTGCGCATGCCATCAGTCGAGGGTGGCGAGTCTACGGTCGTGGAAGCTCCCATGGTCTACGAACATGGTCAATGGCTGTGGCGAACGACCATTGAGGGCATGCTTGATCGCGTCCACCTTGTCGATGACAGTGAGTTCGAGCCAGCGGAGTGGACGCCATGGCCAATGGGATAACCACGCATCAAGCGCGTATCGGTGCGCTGGTTTTTGCGGTGTTGTTGGCACTGCAAGCCAACTTAGGCTTTGCAGCCTCAGCATCAGCCCAGCCGCTGGTACAGGAGACCGCGCACAGTATCGTGCTCGCGCAGTCTACACCGACCGAGACCGCCGGTGACGATGGAGAAAAGGACAAACCGACTAACAAAGACCGGGTCAAAGCGGCGTTTCATCTCGCGGCGCAACAGGCGAAAGAAGCGGGGTTAGGTGGTGCTCTTTCGTTTATCAACAATCCAACGGGGACGCTTACGAGAACCGCTTTCGATGCAGGGAAAGAAGCGCTTTCGAGTGCGTGGAAAGCGCCGATCGGCAAGTTCACAAAGTCGCTTGTTGAAGGCAACGCGGAAGTCCTCGGCGCAGCGATGACGCTGTGGACCGGGTTTAACTTCGATCCCACCATCGGTGCGAAAAACATCGCTGGCGTTCGAAACATCGTTGTCGTGCTCACCGTAGCAGCGCTGATCATCTCACTGATTGTTGGTGGTCTTCGTCTTGCAGCGGTGCGCTCGACCGGCCTCGACGACGGTTTCAAAGACCTCGGTGCGGTAGTGGTCCGCATGATGGTCGCCACCAGCCTCGTTCCGGTCCTCACGGTCGGGGGCATGGCGATTAGCGATTCGCTGGCAAACGAAATTTTCGCGCAGTTCGGCCCAAGCGACATGTCATCGTTTATTGACCTGGCCGATGCCTCCGGCGTCGAAAAAGTCTTTGGCCCGATCATCGTCCTGCTTGTCATGGTGCTCGCACTTGCCGGGTCTGCGATGCAAGTCCTCGCACTCGCCGTGCGGTTTATTGTGGTGCCGATCGTGGCAGGTCTTGCGCCACTGTTCGCCGCAGGTTCCATGACCGGGGTCGGCAAGAACGGGCTCAATCACCTCTACGCCTATCTCGTTTCGGCCGTCGTATTTAAGCCCATTGCCGCGTTGCTGTACGTCACGGTCTTCTGGTGGAATGACGCGCTGTTCAAAAGCGATGCACCAGAAGACGAAGCTGGCTGGCTCGCAAAACTACTTGTCATCGTCATGGTGGGTGTTGTCGGTTTCTCGGCTCCAGCGTTGGTCAAGATCATCTCCCCGGCTGCAGCACCGACCGCAGGAGGATCGGGCGCAGCAGCCATTGGAGCCGCCGCAGGTGTAGCAGGAGTGGCAACAGGCGCGATCGGACTTGCAGCTGGCGCGGTTGCAGGCCTCGCTGGTGCTGGTGCGGCAGCAGGCAAGGAAGTCGCCACCGGAGCAGCAAAACAGGCTGGAAAGGCGGCAGCATCTGGTTCTGCAAAGGTTGCTGGCTCAGCAAGTGGCGGTGGCGCTGCGCGTAGCGCAGAGGCGGCTGCTGGCGGTGCAGGTGAGATGGGCACGCACGTGCTTGAGCAAACCAGTGAGAATATGAGCGAAACATCGCACAAGCTCGAAACGGACTCCAACCCTCAAGGTCCATCACCTACCGCTGGGGATATCCCTGGTGGCGAACAATCAACGCCAGATCCGAGCCGTGCAGGCGAGCAAGCACAAGCCTCTGCCATGGGTGGAGCTCAGCAGTCGCTTCCAGGTGAATCCCAAGCCGACGGAGCGAAGCTGGGGCAAGCGACTGATGCAACAGGTCAATCACAGCAGGCTGACGGGGCACATACGACTCCAAATGCAGGCACGAATACCGATGGGCAAGCACCAAACGGAGCACAGCAACAGCAGCATGACAGCGCACAAGGCGCTGGAACAGCCCAGCAGGCATCGCCAGATACACCAGCATCGGCTGAAACCCGTGATGATGCTGCAAAGGGCAATCAAGGACAGGCAGCGGCACAGTCGTCAACACCGGCAGCAGAGTCCGGCAAGCCTGCAGCAGTGGCATCCGCAGAAACGCAACCGAACATCGCTGCACAACCAGCAGCGCCAGGAGTGGCAAGGCAGGCACCAGCTGCCGCGACGTCGGCAGGGGCACAGCCATCTGCCACGCCGGAAACTCGACCCGCTGGTGAAGCCGCACCAAGCGCGCCTGCGCGTCCAGCGGCTGTGGCAAGTCCACAGGCGGGCACAGCAGCAGGTTCGCGTGGACGACGAATGCTGCGACGCACTGCAAGTGCTGGCACAGCAGTCAAGAAAGGCGCGTACGGGATGCAGCGTGGCGCGAATTCAGCGGCAGCGGTGCTTGGACAGATTGGCAACGCAGTGGACCAGCAGGCCGGATCGGCACCGATTTACTACGGACAGATTGGACGCTAAATGAGTCAAGAACTTCGACCAACCTACACGCTGGGCTCGCCAGCAGAGCGCACCGGTCTTGGCGGCTTGAGCATGAAAACAACGCTCACCCTGCTTGCCGGCATGGTCACATTTGTGTTGTTCTCGCTGGTAGGGGCAACAAAAGCAGCGTTTCTTGTGGTGCTTCCCGCCACCGGAATTATCGCCGCGATCACGTATATCAAAATTGGTGGGCGCAATCTTGCAGAAATTGCGCAAATGGTGGTCCAGGACATGCTGCGCAACAACCGACAAGAGCAGTATTACGTCTCTGGCGGGTTTTCGGATGTGCCAGGTGGGGCATATCAGCTGCCTGGCATGCTGGCGGCAACGCGTCTCGCGGTGGGCAAGGACCATAGGGGCGAAGAGTTCGCAGTCATTGTCGACGACAATTTTGCCGAGGCCACGGTTGTACTCGATGTGCAGCTGTCAGGGCAATCAGCGGTGACCCAAGATGAGCGCAACGTCATGACCGCCTCGTGGGGATCCTGGCTTGCCTCGTTGTCACTGTCGGGCGATATTCGATCCGCATCAGTAACGGTGTCAACCTTTCCCTCAAGTGGCGAGCTGGTGCGCCAGGAAGTCAACCGCATTGTCGTTGACGACGCGCCTGCGATTGCAAAGCAGATTCTTGCAGAAGCCGCAGACGAGCTTTCGGCAGGGCTGCCAGAGATTTCCGCGCATGTCGCCGTCACATTCAAGATTTCTCGCGAACAGCTCCAAGACGATGCCTTTTTAGACGTGCTCGCAACCCGCTTGCCAGCACTGATTGATCCGCTGGTGTGGGCGGGCATGTTGGCCGAGCCGATGAATCAGGACAAACTGTGTGCGCGCGTGCACACCGCGTTCAATCCGGCAAGCGAGGTTGATTTCGAGCAACTTGGTGTCCAGGGCGTCTCACATGGGATGGGCTGGAACGATATTGGCCCAAGCATGGCGGTTGCAGAGCGCAGCTTGTTGCGCCATGAGTCGGTGATTTCACGCACCTGGGAGATGACGCAAGCACCACGAGCCAATTTTGAGGATCGCGTGCTAACGCGTTTGTTGGCACCTCACCCTCGGTTGCTGCGCAAGCGGGTAACCCTTGTGTACCGGCCATTCGAGGCCGGGGCTGGCGCGCGTCGCGTTGAAGCAGAGCACCAGGATGCACTCGTTGCCGCCAATGCAGGACGCGGTGCGGTCTCCGCTCGTGCAGAAGTACGTCTTGAGCAAACCCAAGCGTCGCGTCGTGCGCAGGCGCGTGGTGCGCAGCTGGGTCGCTATTCGCTGTTTGTCACGACAACGGTTGATGACGAGTCCAAGCTTCGCGCTGTCAATGAAGATGTCTCGCAGCTTGCAGCGACAAGCGGTATCCGGCTCAAGGTTGCAGCACGCCAGCAAGATACAGCGTTTGCAGCCTGTCTCGGGGTCGGTTCCGCGCCATGGGTGCGTTCGAGCTTGGTGCAAGCACCTGCGCTGATCCAGAAAGGGTTTGGAGATGCCTAAAACGAAGACGAAGACGAAGACGAAGAAGCAAAGCACGGCATTGCTGGGGAACGTCAACGCAACGTTGGTCCGTCAGCGCTCGATTCTGGGAACAGAGATCGGGGTTGTGGTCGATGAACGGTTCCGACAAGCAACGCTGCCGATGCAGGCGGTCTCGCCGTTCGATCTTGTACCTGTGTTGGACTGGTGCCAGCAAGTCGGTAGTCTGCGCGACGATATTCTTGGCGCGTCGGTGACGTTTGTACCGACCGGTGACGACATTGCCACAGTGACGATGCACGAGGCTCAAGCGCATACGAAGATGCGCTGGAACTCGGCAGAAATCGTCGGCAACCTCGCGCTGGCTGCCGATGACATTGCAAGCCAAGCACGCACATGCGGGCTTGATGTACGCATGGCACAGCCAGCAGAGGTCGCAGCACATATTGATGCGCTGCGACTGAACGAACAAGCAGAAGAGACCAGCAGCGCAAAGCATTGTGTGCTCAACGGGGAAGTTTCCGCCACGTTCGAGATCTTGCTCGACGAGGTGGACGCACTTGCAGCGTGCATTGATGCAAACGATGAGCTTGGTCTTGGAGCATATGTCTATGTTGCTGCGCGTCCTTTTGAAACAGCGCACAAAGCGCAGTGCGCGGCATCGATCACATTGGTTGGAACATCGGTCAACGAGTGTGAAGCACTCGTTGGAGCATTGTTTGCAGCCCTTGGGCCGATCCACCGGCTGCGTGTGCGCCGCATGGTCGGCAGGCCAGCAGTAATGCGGGCTGCGGCAAATGGGATCGGAGTACAAGCGTGGCAACACATTGCAATAGAGGGGAGGAATCGTGCGCGTTGATGAGTTTTTGACCCTGCACGAAGCCATTGAAGCAGGCGAGAAGAAAATGCCAGCAGCATGGACATGGAACGGGTGGTGGTACCGGCAGTTCCTGAAAGCGAACCCGGACCTTGCCAGCGCGGTGACGACCGCGCAGCAGGATCGGCTGCGCGGGCAAACGCGCCGTGGTCGTCTAGGTCGCTTCGGTATGACTGGAAAATTCGGTGGAGCATCACGAGTGATTGCGGGCCCGGTGGAGTTTCAAACGACGACAAATCTAGGCTGCGGTTTCAATCCGAACTCGGTTGGAGCGGCGGCACCTGCGATCGGCACACCGATTGGGCGACATGCCACCACCGGCGCAGATGTCGGCTTTGACGGCTTTGCGTGGTTTATGGAGCAGATCATTGCCAACCCTTCCGCATTCGTCTTAGGCTTGCCAGGTTTGGGCAAGTCGACCTTGATTCGAAAACTCCTCATTGGCCATGTTGCGCAGGGCCATATTTCGATCGTGGCAGGCGACATTAAGGCCGAGTACGTGGGCTTTACCCAAGCGGTTGGCGGACAGGTCATTCAGCTTGGCCATGGTGCCGGGGCGTTGAACCCTTTGGACGTTGGCGCGCTCGGCAGGGTGATTCCGACGCTGGAAGCCCACCGCGACCGATTGGAGGAAATTGGACGAGCTGACCTGATCCGCAGGACGAAAGAACAGGTTCATGGTCGCCAAGTGGCCCTTGTCTCTGCCCTAGTCGGGCTGGCACGAGCAAATAACGAGGCTGCAGGCCACGGCATTGCTGACTATGAAGCAATGATCATCGCAGTGGCATTGCGCGAGCTCTACGACGGACAGACGATCGATTGGGAGCATCCGCCGATCCTGGCGGATCTCATTGCGCAGATCGAGGCGGGCAGTGCAGAGCTGCGCGACAAAGCGCGCGCCGAGACAGAAGCGGAATGGAAAGCACGAGTCGATCCACTGTTGCTGTCGCTGCATTCCCTGCTCGACGGCGCGACCGGCCAGATTTTCGGAGGCCAAACCACACAGCCCATTGACGTCACTGCGCCAGCGGTGTGTATCGACGTTTCAGCGATTGACCGTGGCGATCGCGCTGTGAAAGCAGCGGTGATGATTGCCTGCTGGTCAAACGCGTTCGGCTCGATTGAAGCCTCGCATGTGCTCGCCGATGCAGGCATCGACAAGCAGCGCTATTTTGCCGTCTGTCTCGACGAGCTGTGGCAAACACTCGCGGCAGCGCCAGGCCTGGTTGGCCAGGTCGATGCATTAACGCGTTTGAACCGTTCGACCGGTACCGCGCTGTACATGATCACACACACATTTAAAGACCTCCAGGCCGTGCCGACCGAGCAGGACCGGCGTACAGCGATGGGGTTTGTGGAGCGTGCCGGTGTCGTTATCTGTGGTGGTCTGCCACACAGTGAGCTTGAGCTGCTGTCGAATCAGCTGCCGTTTACCGAGGCCGAAGCCGAAATGATTACCTCATGGTCGCGAGGCGCAACACCGAAGCGCTCGCGCTCGCACGCAGCAGGTGGCGTGGCACCGGGCCGAGGCAGGTTCATGATCAAGGCATCAAAAGACGGCACACCAGGTATCCCGATTCAGACCGTCTTGTTTTCGACTGAGCAGCGCACACGAATTCACGATACAAACACTCGATTTGACGATTTTGGAGACAACTAATGCGAATTGCACAAGCAGTAGCAGGAGTCCTGATTGCCACGCAGGCCGTTGCAGTGGCCCCAGCGCTTGCGATCAGCCCGAGCCAGTACGCAGTGATGATTGACGATTTTGAGCGTGCCCACGGGGTAAAGTCCATCGGCGCAGGGGAGCAAACTCCACGCAATAGGTGCGTGGTGCCGGACAAAAACCAGCAGGTACTCAATCCGAGCCTGTTTGAACAGCAGGTCAAAGAGCGCGCGAGCTGTGAGCAAGCAATGAACAAGATTGTGGAATCAATCCGTGCAGATAAGCAGTGGTCGCAACCAATGGATCAAGCGTTGAGCACGCTTGGTGAGCGCTATGGGTATACGCAGGCAGTGCAACTGCGTGAGCAGCGTCGAGAAGCACTGATTGAGTCACTACGCGGGTCGCGGTGGTCGGAAAAGCTCGAAAAGACGTTGGCGGAGCTTGCAAAGCAGGACAAGCAAGCGGCATACGTGCTCAACCAAGCGCGCGAAACCAACTTGATTCGGGCTCGTGAGTTGTCGTGGTCGGCCACCGTTGAGGAGATTTTGCGGCCCATGATGGGCTATGTCCCAGAGGCCGCGACCTTGTTGCGCGCAAAGCGCCAGGCCTATCTTGCGCAGTGGAAAGACAAGCCATGGTCAGCCACGATGGAAAAGGTTGTCGAGCCGATGGTTGCACAGCGGGTACCAGAAGCGACAGCGTTGCTGGAAGAAAAGCGTCGTGCAGCCCTGAACGTGTGGATTGACCAGGACTACAGCGCGGACATGGACGCAGCATTGAGCACGCTTGGTGAGTACTACCCAGCTGCACTGGTGGTGCTCAAGGAGAAGAAGCCGGGTGCACAACCAGGTGACCAGGCAAGCTCAAGCTCGAGTGCCACACCTGCCCCAGATACAGGCTCTACGGCCTCCTCATCATCGACACCTACACCGTCGTCTTCATCTGCGGCACCAAGTGAGCCAGGAGACGCAGGAAGTGCGCAAGGCGATGGGACGTGGTGGAAAGTCCTCGTTGGTGTGCTTTCGTTCCTCGCTGTTGCAGGCACAGCGTTGTACTTTGCGTGGTTTGGAATCTGAGGTGGCAGCAGTCATGACGAAGCACGACCCACAGCCGAATAGAGCCCCGATCCCAGCTGAGATCCGTGAAACCGCATTAACCGAGTTCGAAGAAACCTGGATTTCTTACGGCTCGGCCTCACGAGCCGCAAAGGTGATCGCAGCGAACTACGGGATCGGAGTGACAACACTGATTGATTGGGCTCGTGATCGCGGTATCTGGCCGCGCACACGAGCAAGTGTTGCAGCGCAGCTCGAGCACGAAAACGCTGAATTGCGCGAAGAGATTGTGCGTCTGCGTCGGCAATTGCGCGGTATGGGGAACGAATGAAAAAAGTATTCAGCGTCTTAGGGATCGTGCTGCTGTTCACGCTGTTTATCACGGTGATCGTAGACGAAAACAAGTTGAAGTGTCTGCCAGGTGGCACCGGCCAAGGTGTGGTCAACGCCGATGGGTTGGCACGACCGCTAGATAAGCAGTTCCCCAAGGGGTCCCCGTTCGGCATGCGCGACGGTAGGATGCACAACGGCCTGGACTTCGCCGCGCCATTAGGAACACCGATATATGCCTTTGCTGACGGCAAAGTCATCGCCGCACAAGACAGCGGAGTAATTGGCTTTGGCGGCTGGGTCGTGCTGTTGCACTCGATCGAAGGCGTTGAGTACTCCACCGTCTATGGGCATATGTTTCCGGGCCAGGTGCACGTGTCCGTTGGGCAGACCGTGAGTGCAGGTCAACAGATTGCAGAAGTAGGAACCGCTGGCGAGTCATCTGGGCCGCATTTGCACTTTGAGATCCACAAAGGCAATCGCCTCCAAAACGGGTGGGCAGGAGTCGAAGATCCCGGCCCATGGATTGATGCGATCGATGCTGGTGCCTCCGATGTCGAGCAAGCACCACGCGGCTCGAATCACACCCCTGCACCGTCGACGTCGACGACCGCACCCAAGGCAAGTGCCACCGATAGTGATGGTGTGCCAGCGACAGTCGGAAAGTTTAATGCAACGCAGACGCTTCGCGCGCGCCAGATTATCGATGCGGGTCAGCAGCGCGGTGCAAGCGACAAGGTCATTTTGGCAGCACTTTCGGCAGGCATTGTTGAAAGCGAGCTCCTCATGCTTGCATCACAGGCTGTACCAGAGTCGATGGAATATGAGCACGACGCTCTGACGCCAGGTGACTACGACTCGGTTGGGCTATTCCAGACCCGTGTGTCGTTGCACGCTCCAAAATACGGCGGCATTGAGGGCTTGATGAAAGTCGAAAATCAAACAAAGTTTTTCTACGACGGTGCAGCACTCCTCAACACGGAATCGATGGAGCCAGGCCTCATCGCAGCAGACGTTGAAAATCCCGCAGAAGAATACCGTCACCGCTACGCGGGCGTGATGGATCAGGCGATCGAGCTGTATGCAGCACTCGAGAACGTTTCTGCCGGCGCATTGGGTGCGATCGCAGGTGGTAACCCATGTGGGCCAACAGGTGATTACGACGGTGACGGAAACGGCATCGTTGCGGCAGCGCGCGAGCAATTTGGGATGCCGTATGTCTGGGGTGGCGGCGATCAAAACGGCCCGACAGGTGGACTTGGCGGTGGCGAGCCCGGCTTCGACTGCTCGGGCTTGGTCCTCTACGCGGTTGCGCGTGCAACCGGTGGAAAGCTCGTCCTCGGTCACAATACGGTGGCACAGGCGAACGATCCCCGTGTGAAAGTGGTGGATTGGGAGGACCGCCAGCCAGGAGATCTGTTGTACTTCGGACCCGATGGTGCGCAAGGCCATGCGTCGGTGTATTCGGGAGAAAAAGACGGCAAGCCGATGCAGATCGAAGCACAAACCTTTGGTGTGCCGATTGGCGAATACCCGGTGCGACTGAATGAACAAGTCCATGTACGCCGCGTGGTCTTTGATACGGACGCGCAATCAGCAAAAGACGACACCAAGCAAGAAAAAGAAAAGGAGAAAAAGGATGCGAAGCACCCGTAGCCTCGTGGCCGTAGGCTGCTGCGCTGCACTGTTTTTGGCCTCGGCCTGCGGTGGGAGCCACGATGATCACGATGACCACATGCACCCACATGACCACGGCGATCTCGGGCCAACCGAAACGTTGCCGTATACGCCAGCGACCCCGTACGGGCCAGGCTGGGAACAGCTGGAGGGCAAATCGCCAGAAGCTGTGGCCACCAACGTGTTGGAATACATCGTTAAAGCCACACCTGCGCAATCACCAACGCAGATCGTCGAAAGTCTCAACGGCGTGCTCACCACAGAAGCACTCGGTGCGCTTAACGCGCAGCCAGGCCTGGTCGATGCGACCCCAATTATGCCGGTGCTGGAGCAGTGGCAGGCAGCAGGCGGAGGCATCACCGTGCACACAGAAGTAAGTGCCGAGCAACACCCCGCAGACACCGAGACCTCATGGGCGAGGAAGATGCAGACAACCCGCGAACTCGAGGGCATCGATGAAGCACTTGTCGATGTCTGGATGGTGGAGCTGTCCAGAGACCACGACAGAGATAACTGGCGGCTTCACCGGATTGCTCGGCTTGATTCGAGCTACTCGACCGAACAATAAAACACGTACATAAGGAGAACATCACAATGGCACTGTCAGCAGAAGAAAAAGCACGCTGGAGCGAAATCGATTCGATCATCGCAGAGCACAAACAGGAACTCAAAGCCGCGACCACGCACGAAGAGTTGAAAAACTTTGCCGAAGAACAGGGCTTTATGAATAAGTCCGACTTCGGCAAATTCAAGTTCTCACTGCGCAAGATCGCGGTGAACTACGACGAGCTGCGCCAAGCGACCTTTGCGCAACGGGATAAAGAGCGCGCCGAAGAACTCAGTGACCTTGACGACGACGCGCCGTTGATTCAGCTGTGGGTCGGTGCCGTTGAAGGCGATGACGACAGCGCGGCGTTTGCGATCTGCAACGAGGACGACGATGCAGTGTGGTACGGCAAGTTCTTCGACGATGATCGTATCCGCCAGGTAGGCGACTTGGTCTCTGCCGAGCAATCAGTGGCAGATAAGGCCGTATGGTTGGCCTCGAAAGCACGAGAAGCTGCGGACGTTTCCGCTGCGCGCCTCTACCTCTACACCACCTGCCCACAACTGGATGAAGCGGCGTTGCTTGCTACCGGGGCGCGCTTTGGCATCGCTGTAGAAGTCATCGTTGACGAGGACGAGCGGGCGATCCAAATGGCGGAAGCCCCAGGGTATAAGCGTTGGCAGGACAATGACCTCGCTGAACTGGTGAGCGTCGATGGCTAAAAGCGACAATGTGCGCCGCAAAGGTGGCCCAGGAGTCGATCCCCACACCAAAACGATGGTGGGCCTGCTGTTCGGGTCGATACTCCTCGGCCTGCTCGTTGCATCATCACTCAAGCTGACCGCGAAGCGCTACGGGCTCGACGGCGATATTTCGCTGAACCCGATCGTGCTCGCAGTAGGCATTGTGACGAAGTCCTACACCTGGAACACGTACACGACGCTGGCGTTTTGCGCGCAGATCGTCATTATTGCAGTACTTGTTGGCTCGTGCTGGTGGGCAATGGCGAAGCTGTCCCCGAAGAGCGCAAAGCGTGTGGACGAGGTGCAGCATTTGATGGGCAATCAACGCGACCGCGATTCCTTTTCAAAAGCCGCAGTCACTGAGCTTGCGAAAAAGTGGCTCCCACCCGCGTTGGCTGTGCAAAAGCCGGGCTTGCAGTTTGGCTGTGAGGTCGGCAACCGCAAAAAAGGACTGTGGTCGTCATGGGAAGACCTCTACTTGATCATCTTCGGGCCTCGAATGGGCAAGACCACCACGCAGGTCATTCCAGCGATTGTTGACGCTCCTGGTGTGGTAATGACCACCTCGAATAAGCGTGACATTGTTGATGAAACAATCGGGATAACTGGTGCGCGTGGTCGTGCGTTCGTGTTTGATCCGCAGCGCATCGCTGCGGGGTTTGAGCAGCCACGGTGGTTTTTCGATCCGCTTGATGCGCTGCGTGAAGATGTTGACTTAATGGACAGCAAGGCACTCGCCCTGGCCGATATTTTTCTGTGTGCGCAAGGTGGCGATACCTCAAGTGGGGATAGCTATTTCAGAAACGCAGGGCGCGATTTGGTCTCCCGGCTGTTTATGGCGGCAGCGCTTGGCAACCTGTCCATTACTGAGGTCTTTACGTGGGCGTCGGATGATTCTGACCGCACACCGGTTGGCATTCTGCTTGCACATGAAGAGTGGAAGCAGCATGGCCAGGCGCTTGCTGCAACATACGGGATTACCGAGCGTACAAGGAGCGGTATCTTCTCGCAGGCAGCACAGATGGTCGCGCCACTGGGGCGACGCGAAGCAGCCAAGTGGATTACTCCAACTGCTGGTGCGCAGCGGTTTTCTCCGGCAGACTTCGTGCGCAGTCAAGCCGATACGCTCTACATTTTGTCGAAAGAAGGCCCCGATTCGGCAGCAGCGCTGACCACGGCGCTGGTAGCAGCAGTCACCCAAGCAGCCGAGCGCTACGGCGAAGAGTGTGGTGGACGTTTGCCGGTTCCGCTTGTGGCGGCTCTCGATGAGGCGGCAAATACGGTGCGGTGGCCAGAGCTGCCGCAGCTCTACTCGCACTACGGATCGCGATCGATCATTTTGATGACGATTTTGCAGTCATATGCGCAGGGCGTTTCGGTCTGGGGAGAAGAGGGCATGGAAGCGCTTTGGTCTGCCTCGGCAATCATGATGTACGGCGGTGGTGTGCGAGACGAGAAGATGCTGCAAAAAATGAGCGAGCTGATCGGCGATGCAGAAGAGTCCACCACGTCGGTATCGCGGTCGCAAGGTGTTCGCAGCTTGTCGACTTCCACGCATGAAAAGAAGATCCTGACGGTCTCAGAACTCAGCGCCCTGGAGGCAGGTCGTGCGATTGTTTTTGCGACGAAGCGACGCCCGATCATTGCCGAGTTGATTCCGTGGTGGGAGCGCAACTGGCCCAAAGAGATTAAAGACAACCTCGGCTAAAGGAGCATCATGTCAGAATCACTCAAACCCAAAATCGAACAGGCCTTGCTTGGTACATCACTTGCTGAGCTCGGCGGGAAAATCGAAGAATTAGCCGCAGAATACGGCAAAGAGCATGACCTCAATGACCTCGTCTTGGGGTTCGTCCAGCGCCAGTTCGACGCGGTGCGCGAAACACTAGAAGCACCAGAGCAGCCAGACACCGTGTTTTCCAGCGTCTACGAGTTCGTCGACGAGTTCCTGGTCACGATGTATCCCTACACCAAATCGCGTGAGCGTGAGGTGCGCTGGACGCAATACTGGTGGGCGCATGAGGAAGCGTTAACGCGCATTACGGTGATGTGGCACCGGTTTGAACAGCTCATGCGCGATGAACCAGCTACCGGGCTTGAGACGTTTTTGCATCACCACAGCGACTATCACATGCAGGTAATCATGGCACCGGAGGGGGTTTTCGACGACTCGCGCAGGGTCGATACCGATTCAATCCCACTGCCTAGTGCCCCAATCCCAACCAAGGAGGAGACACATGTCTGAAAACCGTTCGTATGCTGCGCTTATTTCGGCGATTCTGGCTGCTGGCAAGCAGCGTGAACGTTTCCCGCGACCGCGGACGTACACCCCTGGGCCGCGTCAGCTTGCCTCGATGACGTCGCCGGTGCTCATTGCCGAAGTCCAGCGTCGGATCGTCTATCAGCAAGGCAGACTCTCCGATCGCGATTGCCGCTATTTCCATGATGAGTTTTCCCGTCGTGGCTTTGACGTCGCTGCAGGGCTTTTCGCAGGAGCTGCTGTCGTGGCAACTGGCAGTGCGCTTGCTGATCGACTGGCAACCCTTCCGGCGCTGGCGTCGTTTCGTGCAGCCCGTGACGAGGCGTTTGAAGCATACGACCAGGCAGCACGAGAAGCGGACGCAGCAGCAGTAGTTCCTTTGACGGCAGAAGACATGCTGCTGGACATGCAGGAGCTGGGGATGCCCGAGACAGCAATTGATGCGTTTGATCGCATGGCAAACACCATCACGTTCGATCTTTCCGAGGCGTTGGAAGCGCAAGCAGCACAGGGGCAGGACGATCTGGGAGTGGAGCTGTTCCAGGACTTCGGTCTTGACGGTGAGCTTGAACAATAGCGTTGGGAACCGAGACGCGGTGTTTAGCGTCTAAATACAGACAAGGATTCGTAGATGGAGTAGTGCCATGATGAAAAAAACCACGATTAATGAAGACATTGAGTCAATGAGCAGGGCGTATAACGGACTGTCGCCTCGTGCATGGAGCGTGATTAGGTACCGGACCAAAGAATTGCTCACATCACACATCGCGGAGTGTCAAGCGGCATGGGGAGAAGATGTCGACTGGGGGGATGCAAGCGCGTGGCAGGTCTTTGGGATTGACCAGGCAATGCGGTTGTTGGGCAAGGAAACGCTTGGGGAGCATTTTCAGCGACTTACCACGCTGACCGAAGGCGTCTCCAGGTATCTCTTGACGAAGTACTACCACGTCCCCGCTGACGTCGATGACGAAGCGACAGACGAGCAGATGGCAGCTCTCGACAATTTGCTTGACGCTGGTGAAGCCAGGACGGTGGTAGGCGAGGTCGTTGAGGAAGCGGTTCGTCGTATCCATGTCGTTGAGGTAAAACATGCGCTTGAACAGTTTGTAGCAGGAGAGTCATGAGCGCACATGCTATTGAACAGACCGTGTATCCCGTGTTGCGTGACATTCAAGCGAACCCGAAAACGAAGCGCGTCACGAAATACTTGCGCGATTACATCGGCGAAACACGAAGGCAGATTGTCGAGGCTGCAATCAACGACACACCCTTGCACGATTTGGCGGTTCGCCTTGGTCGGTCAGAAGAGCGGACTGCAAAGCTGGTCCAAACGCTTGCGTCCGATCTGCAACAGCTCAACGAAAAAGACCCGGTATCAGCACTGGCCAAAAACTACCTCACAACTGGCAAGAAAAAAGCACTGCGTGAGCTGCTTACTGCGGTTGAACCGAGCATTGCAAAGGTCTGCCAATCGTATGGGATTGCAGGGAGCATGCGCGATGACGTGATGATGGAAACACAGTCGCGAATCGTGGATGGACTGCCGGGGTTTAAGTTTGAGAGCACGGTTTCTACCTGGGTGAATACGATTACCCGAAATGTGATCGTTACGCAGGTTCGTGAGCAGCAAAAACAGAGGTCGAGGGAAGTCTCGTATGAGGCCACGATCAGTGATGACTCCGAGAACACACTCGCGTCAGTCAGTGGTTGGTTAGCGTACGAAGATGCGTACGACATCGTGGAATCTGCCGAGATTCAACAGGCGCTCGCTAACCTTTCCGAAGACCATAAGGAAATTCTTGCATTAAAGGTCAATGGGTTGAGCAATCCTGAAATTGCAGATGAGCTTGGCATTGCTGCCGGAACTGTAAAATCGCGACTCTCTCGTGCACGCCGCCAGCTTTCACGTGCGTTGGAGCAAGCTGATGAACCAGCAAAAACGGTCAGCAGCGGTGTGCTTGATCGAGTGCAGATTCCAACCCATGCCACCAACGAAATCGCGCGACCGCGTGCGCCTGGACAGCAGCCGCCGATGCAACAACCGAGTGCCGTGACGCACGAAAACGAACATGAGCTGGGCGATTAAAGCTCCATATCGCTGGCTTGCTCAACCTGGGGGAGTGAGGATTGCAGGTGTGCTGGAACACCTGCAGCGGCACTGCTACTTGACTGGGATTGAGACATCGGTAGATCAGTATCGATCGCACAATCAATACAGTCGCTTCTAAACCCTGCGGTAGTAGAAAGATCGCTACGAGCTTGCGAGAGATCGACGCCGATAAACGTTGCAAAGTTCAACGCAGCTCCACGCAGGTCCAAATTGCGTAGGTGACTCCAAGTCGCTTCCAACACGTTCATAATGGTGCGGGCGAAGCTGACAGACTCACCACGAACATTCAAGAACTCCACCTTTGAGTGATAATCGTTTGGCGCGCCAAACGTCGTTCCAGAAAAGTCCGCATTGTCCATATGACACAGCGAGAATTGTGTGCCGATCAGAGTCGCGTTGTTGATGGTTGCGTTGTCGAGGCGGCAACGCAACATGTGTACATCCTTAAGTTGCGCCTCGGTGAAAATCGCTCCAGAAAAATCGCAGTCTTCGAAGTCAACGTCGCGAATGATGTGCGCACTGAAATCAACACCAGCAAAGCTCTGCCCGACAATTTTGTCTCCAGGGGTAAAGGAGGGGGCCGCGTTCGCGGCTGGGGAAGGCTCAATGTTTACATTGGTGTGCAGCCAGGAAAGCAACGCAGCGTCGCTGGTTTCGGTCTGCGGTGGCAGCCCATCGAACGTTGGCTGGTCGGGGAGATGGTCTCGCAGCTTGTAGGCAAGCAGCCTGCCAAGGTCCTTGTATCCGTCACAGTGACGTAATTCCTCAAGGGTAAGAGGTCGTGGGTCAATGCCATTTTGGAGCAAATCGCGCCATGCTTCACGCACTGGAAGATCACCATCACCAACAGTGACGAGCTGAACATAATCGGCGTGGGGTAGAGCATCGAGTGTGGCCTCGAAGTGCGAAGCAATGAACTCATCGACGGCAATGGATCGACCATGCTCCCACAGCGCGGTAAGGCGTTCGTTGCTCGTTGCTTCGGCAACATCATCCCACAGCACTTCCATTGCACTGCGCTGGCGACGGTCGTTTCGCAGCACCGTTTCCAGTACCTCACACGCACTTGGAGCTGATTGGTTTCCGGCGTGATGTTGGTGCGCTTGCTCGGCAGTTTCATCGAGGGAAACGTCAGTGACACAGTAGGTTTTTGTCGCGTATTTTCCACGGGTGAGCGCAACATAGAGCCCAGCTCTATCGACCGACTTATCAATAACGGCATGGGCAACATCGACCGTTGCACCCTGTGCGCGATGCACAGTGGAGGCGTAGCCAAGTTGGACATGTTGGGCAACATAAGCGGCAGGCAGGAGCTTGCGGATACTGCTGTTTTCTTCACGCACTGTGAGTGAACCGTCGTCGTGAATCTGATCAACGACGTACAAGTCGCCGTTGTTCACAGACCCATTGGTCCCATCGCGCTTCTCGAAGAAGCGCTGATTCTTGCGCGTCAAAATGACATCGCCAACACCGCATTGTTCGCCGCGCGCGATTGTTGCCTGCACATCCTCGCTGACTTCACCGCGCGTTTTTCGAACATTTTGGATCAAACTGTTGAGGTGAACGACGTCCGTATTCGTCGATGCGAGCAGCAACGCTTTTCGTCCAGCAGCAAGATCATCGAGATAATTTGCAGCAGCATCTTCCAACATGGCGTTGCGAGTTCCACCGCTAACCCACCCACGATCGAAGTGCAGATCAAGGCCTTTGGCGTTGCCTTCTCGAATTTGTAGCGAGGCGTTTGATTGCTCATGGTCGTCCTTGAAACGCATCACATCGGTCAGTGTTGCAGTCTTGCCTGTGCGCGTCATTGCTCCGAACAGTCCGCCCGATTCAACTGCGTCGAGCTGGAGGGGATCACCGACGAAGCGAACGATTGCTCCAGCTTCGCGCGCAATTTCTATCAGCGCTGCGATGTTCTTTGTTGACGCCATTCCGGCCTCGTCCACCAGCAGCATGTCACCAGGATTGATGTCGATCGGGAGCGCCTCAAGCGACTTTCCAGGCTTCGTTGGGTGCCGACCAGACCACGTAAAAGTTAGCGAATCAATGGTGGTTGCTTGCGCTTCAATGTCGTCGGACAGCACATCTGCCGCTGCGGCAGAGGGAGCTAAACCGATCACGTTTCGTCCCTGTGCGCGCCAGGTATTGGCGACTAATTTCATTGACGCAGTTTTGCCTGTTCCTGCCGGCCCCACCCCTGTTGCTGCGAGCGTTCCACACGAGAGGAGGTGGCGTGCCAGAGACTGCTGACCGTCATTGAGCGACCAGCCCTCGCGCTGCTCGTGCTCGTGGAGTGCTTTTTGAATGGCAGCTTCTTCCACAAACACTGGTACCGGTTCGATGACTGCATCGAGAACAGCTTGCTCTGCTTCGAGGACTTCTGGCGTCGTAAACTGCGCACTATCGTGCATCCGGTCGATCGCATTTCCGGCTGCATCTGTGAGCGCATCTGGAAGCGTGTACGGCTCAGATACGGCGAGTGAAACAGCGTGTTCGTCAAGAATTCGCTGTACAAGCAAGTGCTGTATTTCGTCGCGCTGTTGGCTCGATTCGAAGCGGTACGCCATGAGCTGTGATGCCACAGACGTGAGCAGGTGGCTGCGACGAAACGTCGAGCGTCGACGCAAGACGTTCTCAAGTGCTGCGTCAATAATGGTGGAGTAGTGGTCTTCATGGATGAGCGGAAGTGGGCGCTGCGCTGCCGACTGCACACTGTTTTCCAGGCTTAAAAGTAGGTCTTCTCCGTTGTTCATCGCGCGCACTTCGTCGCGCCATTGTTGACGAAGTTCAGCGAGTGATTGCGCAGGTTTTTTCGCGTCTCGCGTTTCCAAAATGGCTTGTTGCCAGAGCCTGTTGACGACTCGAGTCGAGGGCTGTGCTTGATGTTTTGCAACGTATTCATCGAGCAAGCGTTCATAGACCGGGCGCGCATTTTCACGGCGCTTTGAGAACTGATCGATTAGGTCTTGGCTCACACCAGCGACTTCCCAGAGCAGATCCTTGTCTTGTCCACGGTCGGTAGCGATCATTTCGATGCCCATTTCTCGGCGGAGTAGATCCGCGAGCACCATGTTATATCGGTAGCTCATTGGCTGGTGAAAACGAAACATCATGCGACTATCAAGGGACTTCCATCGCCCCTGTTTGTTTTGCACTTTGTTCGAGATCAGCACGTGCGAGTGTAGGTCAGGATCACCCATGCGAGTGTCAAAGTGTGTAAATTCTGCGGCGATGATCCCTTGTGTACGCTCTTGAATCTTGCCGCCTGCGCCTGCGCGAGTTCGGATGAACTCGTCTTCGGCCCACGCAATGCAATCAGCGACGGCTTTGTGATGGAGCTCGGCAATCTTGCTCGCTGTCGCCTCGTCGGACAGTGCCCACAGCGTCGAAATGCTCTTTGCAGGTGAGAATGTGAAGTCGAACCCTGCGACTGCTTGCCGGACATTTGCGCGTTTCTGGTTCACCCAAGAAAGCAACTCCCGCCCGTTAGCCGCCTCAACCCCGTGGGCTTCTTTGAAGAATGGTCCGCCGATCGTGAGCGCGATGTCGCGGCGTTCTTCGGCAGTGGGGAGCTTATTATTTGCCCTGCGGTAGGCAGACTCCGCTTCGTAGAGCGCTTCCAGCAGCGGGTCTTTTGCCGTGAACCAGGGGAATGCTCGACCAATCTTGCAAGCGTTGAGCCCTTTGCCTTGCCGCAGTATTTCATCGGAATCTGGGTGCAGGCCCTCACCATAGAGTGCCGCCATGTGCAGCTCTTGGACTTCGGCACCGGTGTAGATGGACTCGGTGTTAAACCCTTGCAGTCCTTTGCCTAACCAACGACCTGGGGGAGTACCTTTGGCGGCGTAATAATCGGCAAGTTTGGTGTGTTCGGTTGGAGCGTCGTTGGTCGCGACAGAGCTCAACAGGTACTCGTACCCGTTGCCTGCGTTGACGGCTCTGACGCTTAACATAGCGATGATTCTAGCAGGAAAACCCGACATTCACTTAGAGTGCCTATGGTGTATTCGGTTTTCGGGCCGATTAGGCCCGCTCCTCCCGGAGGGGGCTTGAGTTAGTCGCGAAAGCGCCTAACGTCAACAGGGATCGTAATGACTGCAACGAAAAGGAGACAGGAATGAAGAAACCATCGCGTCAGGCACGAAAGCAGGCTCGTGAAGCGCTCGCTGAAAAGTTCGCGGCACTTGAGAAGCGCGTAGAAGCCGAAGCCGTGCTCCATGATCTGATCGATGAGATGAGTGAGATTGAGGCCAGGTGTGGTCGCGCGATTGTTGTGCTGCAAGAACTCGGAGTAAGCGCGAAAGAAATTCATAGCTCCACAGGGTTGACCGCAGCCGAGCAACGAAAGTTCGTGACACTGCTGGAGGAGAACCAGGAGGGTGAGGAAGTCTCCACGGACAACGAAGGCCAGGTTCAAGAATTTGATTCAATGCCAGCAATGGAGAACGCACCTGCGCAGGAATTGGAGCACTGGGCATAGAGACGAAAGGAGTCATGTCGGGTGCCTCAGTTAGGATACTTGTATTCGTTCTGTGGCAACTGCTTCGCGCCTTGTTCGCACCACCATGCTCCGCAACATCGACGGATTCAAAAATCGTTGGAACGAACGCCTCGGGGCACTTCACTTCGAGACCACCTCACAGCCCGACACTGGCAAGACTGTAGTGTGTAAGAAGATCGGCCGAATTTCTATGCGTAAGTGAGGATGAGTTTATGGCACTCACAGGTCCTGAGCACGAGAAAGTACGAGTGCCGGTAGTTGCCGCGTTAGAGACTGTGGGCTGGCTACACGGACAACTACAATGGCAGCCCGAGTGGCGAGTTCCCAAGTCGCCAAGTGAGGCAAAGAAGCGGGAAGACGGCCGGGGGTTTGCGGGATGGCCGGTGGATCTAGCCATTTTTGAAGATACTGATGGGCAAAACGATTGGCAGAGCATCATCGGTATCTGCGAGTTCAAGGCTCCCGATGAAAGAGCTGGCGTTTCACAACTAGAGATTTACCTGGCACGTGAGCCTCGCGCACGATTTGGGCTGTGGACTAACGGTACGACGTCGGCATTGCTGTACAAGCTGCCTGATGGAACCTTCAAGACCGTTCACCACAATGACCTTGTTCTGCCGAAACCTGACGATGACTTCGAGCAAGCCACGACGAAGGCGATTACGTTCGACAACCTAGTACAGCCGACAGAGCAGGAGTTGAAAAGTTCGTTCAAGGCTCTGCTTGATGTTGTCGTAGCACGCGATACCATTTCTACCCGCTCAGAGGCGCATCTCGATCAGATATGTAATCTTCTCTTGTTGAAGTTGGAATCGGACACCAATGCTTCCTTGCAGCCGCATCTACCCGTTATGTTCCAGCTGCGCGGAAACGAAGAAGCAACAGCTTCCGCCATTCGGGATGCGTTTGAGCAGTTGGTAGACCAACGCGAAGAAGTGTTTCGTGATGACCACGGCCCAACCTTGTTGTTGGACGACCATACTATTAAAGAAGTGGTGTTCTCGTGGTCAGGGTGGAACTTGCTCGAAATGCAAGCCGAAGCCGTGTCGAATGCGTTCCAAGTATTTCGTCGGGCGAACCTCAAGGCTGGCGAAGGTCAGTACTACACGCCGTCGCGCATTATCCGGCCCGCAGTAAAACTCATGGACATCCAGCCTGGCGACAAAATTATCGACCCCGCGTGTGGGACGGGCGGATTTCTGGTTGAAACCTTTCGTCAGATTAGCGAAAGGATATCCAATGCTGCGAGGCTGCGGACCTGGGCGCATCGCAACGTGTATGGCGTGGATAAAGACTCCATCAACGTCAAGCTCACCAGGGCCATGATGATGGTGATGGGGGATGGCTCCGCTCACGTACACATCGGTGACTCACTGAGGGAGGATCGCTGGGAGAAAGACTATCCCCATTTGCCTTTGGCGATGAGGAATTCCAGCTTCACAGTGGTAATGACCAACCCTCCGTTTGGCGAGAACCTAAAAATCACTGCCAAAGACTGCGAAGCGAATAAGTATTCCATCTCGAAAGCAGCCGGTAAGGGGAAGCACTACAAGGACATCGAAATCGGTCTTGTGTTTCTTGAGCGCGCCTACCGTCTATTGAAAGTCGGCGGTCGGGTCGCCATTATTCTGCCGGAGACATACTTCTTCTCACCGTCCTATTCTTATCTGGCCGAGTGGATGGAATCACGTTTCATCAGGCGTGGTGAATTTAACGTACCAATGGAAGCCTTTCAAGGGTTCTGTCGCGCGAAAACGAACCTGTATGTATTCGAGAAACTAGCCGAGGTAAAAGTCGAGGACGACGATGAGTAGGACACCGCACAAACCCTCTTGGTTCACGGACGGCAAGGTATACGTCTCATTTGCGGATACTTGCGGCATCAACAAAGACGGCAACACACTATTTCAGGTCGATCCGAAAACCGGAAAGCGAACGGATGTTGTTGATGACCGGCTTCTGGAAGACGTCAATGCGCTCCTTGACGGAAGTGACGCTAAAACTGGTCGCTGGGTCGATAACGCAGACATCACTATTGGAGCGCCACGCTACTACGACACACGGTACAGCGATGCGTTGGCCGCCCTTCTCGACCGTGAGGAATTTGAGGGCTTTGCAGCTCGCTCGCTGGGAAGCCTGATCGAGGAAGGGTATGTTGAGCGTCGTGCCGGTCATGGCTCTCCATCAGCTGACAAGCGTCATGGCAACATCCCGTACATCAAAGTGTCGGATGTGCGCGCCGGACAGATCAATATCAACCCATCAAACTTGGTATCGCGGGTTGTAGCAGAGCAGTTTTGGCGAGGAAAGTCATCAGGTTTGAGCGCATTCGACTTGGTTACCCCGATCAGAGCTTCCAAGAACATCGGTGAGTTTGCTGTGCTCATGCCGGGGCAGGAAGAGATCGTGTTGACGAAAGAAATGCTGATTTTACGTGCGTCGTCGAGTGCTCCTATCGACAACTTCTTCCTGCTCTGGGCGTTGTCCCTTAGCGTTGTCCGCCAGCAGTGGAACCGCGTCGTTCTCATGCAAACGAACCGTGAGGATGTTGGTCAACGGTTCCTTGAAATTAAAATCCCGTGGACCGACGACGCTGACCGGGCGAAGTCCGTGTCACGCTCATTCCGGGACTATTACACCGGAATGGACAGGTTGCGGCGCGATTTCGTGCGCGATCTCGAACATGGTGGGCTACACCATGTGTTCCTCGGTGTGGACGGATCAACGTCAGAAGATGGCTCTGTAAAGTAGACAGCAACATGCGGGCGGGGCAGGTGATTATAGAATCACCTGCCCCG